>WRCI01000024.1 GCA_009784145.1 Methanobrevibacter sp. | reverse complement strand
ATATTATAAAAATTAAATCTATTAATTAAATGAAATTTATTATAAAATATATTATAAAAATTAAATCTATAATAGATAATAATTAAGTATAAATTATAGCTAAATAAATTCATAATAAACATATCTTCCATGACAAAAATAAATAAAGTGAAATAATGAAAGTTTCTGTTTTTGTACCTTCCCATATTACTGGTTTTTTTACTATTTGTGAAAATAAAGATCCACTTAAGAAAGGTTCATGTGGGGCAGGATTATTAATTGATAAAGGAGTTACTACAACAATAAAAATCTTAAGTAATTCTTCAAATTATAAAAATCCAATTAATATCAAAATAAATGGAAAAGAGAATTCTAAAAATGAAACAATAATCAATAAAACATTAGAATTAATTAAGAATAAATTTCCTTTTGAAGAAGTATTTGAAACTATGGATAAAAATGATTATTATATATCTATTGAAAATAAGGTAGATGTTCCAATTGGAGCAGGTTTTGGTACATCTGCCTCTTGTGCATTAGGAACAGCTATGGGCCTTGGAAAATTATTAAATTTACCTCTTGAAAAAACTGCCCAAATTGCACATCTTGCAGAAATTTCACTTGGAAGTGGTTTAGGTGATGTTATAGGTCAAACATCAAAAGGTGTGGTTTTAAGAAAATCTCCTGGTGCTCCAGGAATTGGTAAAACAATTAGTATATCTAGTTCCATGAAAGATAATGAAAAAAGTGATTTTTCAGATATTTATGTATTAACAAAAACTCTTGGAGAGATAGATACATCAAGTATAATAAAAAATCCATTTTATAAAAAGAATATTAATAATATGGGAATAGCTATGCAAAAAAAGATAATTCTTAATCCAAGTCTTGAAAATTTCATGAAATTATCTTATGAATTTGCAAAAAATACTAATTTAATGAATGAAAATCTTTCAAAGATTATTGATGATTTAAAACAAAATTCTATTGGAGTTTCTATGGCAATGCTTGGAAATACTATTTTTGCATTAGTTAAAGAAGAAAATCTTAATAAGATTGGAAATTTAGATGATTTTTTAATATCTAAAATATATACAGATGGAATAAAATTCATATAGTTAGACTAATTTAATGGTTAAAAGATTAAAAAATAGTTTAAATTAATGATTTTATGATAAATTATAAACTTTAAGATAAAACCCTATAAATTTTAAATAAAAATATAAACTTTAAGATAAAATCTATAAATTTTAGATAAAACTATAAATTTTAAATAAAATTATAAACTTTAAGATAAAATCTATAAATCTTAGATAAAACTATAAACTTTAAATAAAAATATAAACTTTAAGATAAAATCTATAAATCTTAGATAAAACTATAAACTTTAAATAAAAATATAAATTTTAAGAATAAAATCTATAAATCTTAGATAAAACTATAAATTTCAAGATAAAATGATAAAAATTAGCTATGATATCAATATATACAGAAAACAATTAGAAAATCTCTTAAAAGAAGAAGATATTGTTGTTGAATTAGGATGTCATATTGGTAACACAAGCAAATTAATAGCTAAAAAAATTAAAAATGGGAAATTAATAGCTTTAGATAATAGTCCTGAAGCAATAGCTAAAATGAACAATCTATCACAAAAATACAACAATTTAGAGTTTATTAATGGAGATGTTCGCTTATATGATATTCTTGAAGAGGTAGCTAAAAAAATAGAAACCTGTGATATTCTTTCTGTAGATCTTGGTGGAGGGTATCATCCAGATACTGTTTTTAAAGTTTATTTTATATGGGCTTCTGTATTAAAACCAAAAATAACTTTAATTAGAAATAGAGGTCTTATTGATTTTATTAAAACTTCTCAAACAGAAGAATCATTTGAATCTTCAGAAGGTTGGCTTGAAAGTTGTGGAAGTGAAGGAATACCTCCTCAAATAAAAGAATTTAAATTGTGGAGCTCTAAATTGAATGAAAAATAAAGATACTAAATTATTTACAAAACAAATATTTATAAAATACTATAATTTTATTAAATGCTAAATAATTATAAAATATATTTATATTATTAACTTATAAAGCTATATATTATAACCTCTATTTTCTAAAGCCTTTTTAAGAAGGTTTATAGCTTCTTTATCTTTTTTGCTTCCAACTTTATTGATGATTCTTTTTGATTCAACAAATCTATCTAAAAAATATTTTTGTTTGTCTTCTTCAACAAAATTGATTCTTGTAAAGTTTACTAAAGATTCAATTAAACTATAAAACCCACGATTAGGTGCATTTACATAATCTTTATTTAAAACAATTTCAACTACTTTTGAACTTATTAACCCAGCTCTTGATTTTCGAATAGGATCGCTTTTTTTAACTGCTTCTTTTATATCAAGTACTTCACATATTAAATAAGCATCCACATTTTTTAAAGTGGGAATTTTAGTATTTATTTTAGAATTATCTGCTTTAAAACTTTTTATTTTAGAATTATCTGCTTTAAAACTTTTTATTTTAGAATTATCTGTTTTAAAACTTTTTGTTTTAAAACCAGAATTAAGATTATTATCTAAATCAATATTAAAATATTCAGATGGAATGTTTCCAATAGTAGCTAATGTAAACAAAATGGGGTCTAATGTAATATTTATAATAAAATTCCTTTGATTTCGAATATTAGCTAAAGTATTACTTCCTTCAAATATACGACACAATACTTCCTTTTTATTTTTACATATAACTCCAATAGGAGCTGTGTTGAGATTGCCTTCTTTATCTAAGGTAGTTATTATAGTTTCATATTGTTGTCCTTTTTCCATTCCAACTAAACTTAAATCGATGTCCATATCTATAATTTTATTACTATCAATATATAATTTTAATCTTTTATAAAAAAAATTTAATTTATTAAAATATATACTTGTATATCTTTAATATTCTATTATAATAAAAATATATTATAACAGAAATATATTATAATAAAAATATATTATAACAGAAATCTTAATTTTAAATTACTGTATTTTTATATCTTTAATAAAAAAATTAAAAAAGAAATTAATCATTAATTTCCTCAAATTCCATTAAATTCAATTCTTAATAATTAAAAAGATAAGATTTAAATAGAATAAATAACAAATTTAATTAAAATAAACAAAATATAGAACTTATATTTTTTAAAAAATAATAATAAAAAAAATATAAAAAAATAATAATAAAAAGATAAGGAAAATTTAAAAATAATAATTTAAGAATACTTAAATTTAAAAATATTTAATCAAATTCTATAAAATATTAAACACATATTATACTAATTCATATATTAATCTAAAAATATATTATACTTTCAAAATCAAAAACCGTTGGAGATATTATGGAATATAAAATGTATAGTGAACTTTTTGAACAACCAGATTCAATTAGAAAAACTTTTGAAATGGAACTAAATAATATGGAAAAAATAGCTGATAAACTATCTAAAGTCAATCGTATTTATTTAGTTGGTTGTGGAAGTTCCCTTTCAACAGCTTATTCTGCTAAAGATGCTCTTGAAATGGTAACCAATTTAGACATAGATGTTTTTACAGGATATGAATTTTATTACAATAAAAAACTAGATAATGAAAACTCTGCAGCTATATTTACTTCACAATCTGGTGAAACCATTGATACTTTAACTGCTCTTAAAAGAGCTAATGAATTAGGAATTTATACTGTAGCTATCTCTAATGAAGAAGACAGTTCTATGATAAAAGAAGCAGATGATTCTGTTATTACTCGTTGTGGAAAAGAAGAAGCAATACTTGGAACAAAAACATATGTTACTCAACTTTCTTCATTATATTATCTATTGTTTTCAGCTTCAGATTATGAAAAAACTGATGAAATACTTAAAGAACTTCAAACCATTCCTGATTTAATGCAAGAAATTATTGAAAAAACAGAAGAAGAAAATAAAAAATTAGCTTATGAACTTAAAGATGAAGATATTTTTTATTGTATAGGAAGTGGTCCTAACTATGGATTAACTTATAAATTAGCTATGACAATGTTAATGGAAGGTGTATTAAAACATTCCTGTCCTCTTTACTCATCTGAATTTAGACATGGTTTAATAGAAAGACTTGAAAAAGATGTTCCTATTATTATTCTTGATTCAGAATACCCTTCTGATGAAATAACACAAAAAGCTATTGATTTTTCTAATAAAGTAAAAGCTAAAACATTAGTATTTAAACTACAAGATTATGCTAATATAAACAATTTATTATCTCCTTTTATTCTTGTAATCCCATTAGAATGGTTTGTATTTTATCTTGCTCATTACAATGGTGAAGATCCTGGAAGTACAAGACATATTGGAAAAGTAAGATATGAATAGATTGAAAAATAAATAATAATGTATTAGTTAAATATTCTTTCTTAATTATTTTAATTTTTAAATATTCTATACACTTTATTAAAATAAGGATAATAACAATACAAATATAAATAATAATTTAATGATGTAATTATAAATCTAATAATTCATAAAACAAAGTAAAAATTAAAAAAATGTAATAAAAACTAATAAAATATAGTAAAAACTAATAAAAAGTAATAAAAACTAATAAAATATAGTAAAAACTAATAAAAAGTAATAAAAAATAATAAAAAATAATAAAAAACAAAATTAAATAAGGATGAATAAATTATTTAATATCTAATTTTACCTTTTTTAATTCAACTTTAGGAAGTTCTAAGAAAAGAACACCATTGCCAAATTCTGCTTTTGTACCATCCATCTTAACTTTATTAGGTAATGTGATAGTTCTCCTAGCAGGACCATATTTTCTTCCTCTAATTAAGAAGTGGCAATCATTATCACCTTTTTCTTCATCACAGTCACATCCAAAGTAAGCAGTAATAGTTAAGTCTCTGCCAGCTATTTCAACATCAATTTCGTCTTTTTCAACACCAGGAAGATCAGCTTTAACATAAAACATTTCACCAGCATCAATAAAATCTAAATCAATTCTTGAATGTGATGTTTCTTTGTATTCATTTATTTTGCCATCAAATTCTTTTTGTAAAGATTTAAGGTTAATTACAATATCATCCATTGTTTTTCCAAAGTCATTAGCTACTTTTTCAGCAACATTTTTTCCTCTTTCTACACCTTTATCTATTTTATCACTAAATTCTTCTTTATCAAGACGTCCTCTTTCACTCATAATTAATTCTCCTTCAAAACTGAATAATATAAATATTTTATGAAAATTTATTTATAAAAAGTATAATTATAAAAAATTATTTATAAAATTATATTATAAAAAATTATAATTATAAAAATTATTTATAAAAATTATTTATAAAAATTATTTATAAAAATTTTCAAACATTTAAAATTTCATTGTTATATATTACATTCATTATTATTATAACTTTTGGTTATTATAATATATTTATTATATTTTTTAATTAAATTTTCAATATTAATTATTTACATAAACATTAATATTATTTACATAAACATTAATTATTTACATGAATATTGTTTATTTACATAAATATTTAATTTTTAGATAATATATTTTCAATATCTAAATCTTCTATATGTATATTAATAATAATCATCATCAGTATCCGATAATTCTTCATCTTCAATTCTTTCTATCTTTTTAACCTTTTCAAGTTTAGCTATTATCTCATCAACACCATGACCTTTATAAGCAGAAATAAGTAAATAATCATCGATTTTATCAAGATATTTATTTAAATAGCTAATATCCACTTCTTCCATATCATTACGTATAACTTTTTTACTTTCATGATTGTCTTTATTTGTTTGAGAAATATCCATCTTATTGAAAAGATAAACCATTGGAACATCAAAAATTCTTTTAACTTCTTCAGAAAGTTTGTATTGATTTTCAATTGGGAAACCACAAGTTTCAGAAACATCAATTATGAAAAATATTGCATCTGCTAAATGTTCAAGAGCTACCATTGCATTTAATTCAATTTCATTCATATCTAAAATAGGTCTGTCAAGTAGTCCCGGAGTGTCAATTATTTGTATTTTCCTCCAATTTCTTTCTAAATGACCAATTTGAATTCCTTTAGTTGTAAAAGGATAGCTGGCTACTTCTGGAGTAGCATCAGTAATTTGACGAAGAAGTGTGGACTTACCTACATTTGGAAACCCCGCTATTACAATGGTTGTAGCTTCAAAATTAATAGTAGGCATGTTTCTAAGGTTAGCTTTTGCAAAGTCTAAAAAATCAAGGTCTTTTTTTATTTTATTAACAACTGAAGCTATTCTACCATATGCTTGACTTCTAAGATCATTAGCTCTTTCAGGAGCTGCTCTTCTGATTCTCCCAGCATAGTCTTTTTCAAGTTGTGTTATAATTCCATAAGCCCAATTTAAAGCACCAAGAGCTTTTTTCATATCATCTACACCAACTGTAATATCAATATAATCTTGATAAAATTCAGGAAGTGTTTCAATGTTAGGAACACGATCTAAAATCATTTTTAATCTGTCTTTAATTACCTGACAAGCAGTTGTAACTCTTGTTTCTTCAATTCTTTTAGATTTTAATCGTTTAGGAACTTTTGAAGTTCTGACCAAATCAGCTGCCTTTTTTCCTCTCCTAAATCCCTTATCTAAAAGTTCATCTGGAGTAGGAATTGTTGGTATCATCATAATTATCACTATAATTTAAAATATAAACTTTAAAAATTACTATAGTCTATTACAAAACTTTTTACACAATAAATTATATTTATTTATATATAAATTACAATTTTATTGAAAATTGTTAGGTAATGAACTATATATAAAAATTGAAATATAAAATTTAAAAATTATTATTAAAATTTAAAACATAATAGATTAAAATTTTAAAAAATTTTATTATTATTAAAAAAATTTATTAATCTTTAAAAAAATTCATTCTTCTTTAAAAATTTGTCCTTTAAATGTATAAACCTTTGTTTCTTCTTCTAACCAGCACTGAGAATTAAGTCCTGCTTTCATGCAAGTGTGAGCTAGGAAAGTTTCACTATCCATATTATGTTCAGGAGCTACTTGTGGAAGGAGTAATCCTCTATTAAATTCTTTTTCAATGATTAAACCATGTTCTCCAATTTTTATTTCAGTTAAATAATCAGAAGGACTATTTACTTGAAGAATTTCAGGTTTTGTTAATACTGTTACTTCAATATCAATATTTTCCAATTCTCCTTTAGTTAAACTTGGGAATCTTGGATCACTTACAGCCGCAGAAATAGCTACATCAATTGTTGCTTCTATAAGAGGAGCAATAGGTTCTGGATAACCAATACATCCTCTAAGCTCATTTTGTTCATTTAATGTTACAAAAACCCCTAATTTTTCTTTTAAATGAGGTGGACAATCTTCAGGAGTGGGAATCTTTTCTCCTTTTTCCAAATATGTTTCTATAGCTAACTTAGCTATTTTTATTAAATATTCTCCATCTTTATTAGTTAACATTTAATCTCCTCTATCCTTAGTTAAAATTTATTCTCTCATTTAATTAAAATCTAATTTCTCATTAGTTAAAATTTATTCTCTCAAATAGTCTAAATTTAACTTCACCAAAGTTAATTAATCTTATAATAATCATTGCTATTAAATACTTTTTAGTAATTTAACTACTTCCGCCTACCATAGCATTTAATATCCTTGTGTGAGGTCCACCATCACCTACTGGAGCAACTTGTCCAGATTTTCCACAAAATCCTATACCTAACTTAAAGTCATTTCCAATTGCATCAACATTTTTTAATGTTTCTAAGACATTTCCAGAAAGAGAAACATCTCTAAGTGGATTTGTGATTTGACCTTCCTCAATTTTAAAGGATTCTGCAGCATTAAATTGGAAAATTCCTTTACCAGTATCTACTTGACCACCTCTTGATCCTTTAAGATATATACCTTCTTTTATATCTTCAATTAACTCTTCAAAGCTCATAGAACCTGGTTCTAAATAAGTATTACTCATTCTTACAATTGGCTGATCAGTAATCGAAGATCTTGCATTTCCTGAAGATTTCATACCTAACTTTACTGCTGATTCTCTTGAAGAAAGTAATGAAACTAATTTACCATCTTTAACAAGTTGATTTTTTTCAGTTTTTACACCTTCTCCATCATAAGAATAATAACCAAAACCATCTTTATCACTAGCATCATCTATAATATTAACAATATTTGAACCAATTTTTTCATTGAGTTTTCCTTTTAATATAGAATCATTTTGAAGAATTAAATCAGCTTCAGCTGCATGACCAAGAGCTTCATGTACAAAAACACCCGTTAATTCATTATCAGCAATTATTGAAAATTTTCCAGAAGGAGGAGTTTCAGCCTTAAGTAGGCGATTAGCTTTTTCCCCAATTTTTCGTCCGAATTTTTCAATATCTTGTTCTTGAACAGCTTCGAAACCTTTTGATCCACCAATACTACCATGTCCAAATTGAATAACTTCTCCAGATGATGCAACTGCATTTAAAAATAAACCAACACGAATTTCGTCCATGATAATAGAACTGCCTTCACTACTGAGAAAAATTGTTTGAGATTCACTGTCTGAATAATTAACTGTGGTGCTTACAACATTATCAATGTTTGCAGAATTGTTTGCATCAGTAATTAGCTCTATTTTATCTTCAATACTAACATCAGAAAGTGAAATTTTTCGAGGAGTTTTAACTTTATCATCAATTATGTCAGTTTCAGCTAATTCTACATCTCCTTTCAAAACATTAGAAAGTTTTATAGCAGTATTAGCAATTTCTTCCATTTTATTTAAATCATTAGTAAATGCAAATCCCCAAGCTCCATTATTTAAAACTCGTATTCTTGCACCAATATCAATTCCATTATTGATTTCTTGAATCTTATTATCTTTCATTAAAATATTACTGGTACTACCTGATCCAGCTCTAATATCTACATAATCAGCTTTTTCACTAATTTTATCTATTATTTTTTTAAAAAAATCTAAATTTTTCTCCATATACTCACTACCTAACCAAGATAAAAATAAATAATCCTAATACTGGATAACTAATAAATAATCCTAATAAATAATATTAATAAACAAGTATAATAAATTGTAATTAATATTATGATAATATAAATAATTTAATATGATTATAATTTTAATATAATTATAATCTAATGAATAATACATTAATAATTTATCTTAAATACATAAATAATTTCCCATATTTAATAAAATAAAAATATATATTACATTGTGATATTTATAAAAAAAGATCATATTTATAAAAAAAAGGTTATTTTAAATAATGAATATAGCTAAAGTTATTCTAATTATAGATTTTTTAACAAATATCAACCCATCATATAATTTTAATAATTTATAATTTCTAATTTAGCTAATATTTACAACAATGATAGAAAGATATTTATATTCAAACGAACATATTATATATTGTTATTAGTTTCAAAGAGGTGAAAAACATGGAAATTCAAATTGATTTACAACATTTTTGCTGTGGTCCTAAAGGCTGTGAGATAGAAATTACTTACGGTGAAATGATGGATGCAGAATAAATAGTTAATAATGCCTATTAATTTTATTTAAATATCATTAAATGCTATAAAACAAATTTTACTTATATTTTTTATAAAATATTTTATTTATTATATTACTAAATTAAAATAAATTAATTTTTATAATATAAATTCTATAAAATATTTTATAGTATAAATTTTATATATTATTTTCAACATCTTATTTTATATAAATAATCCATAACTGTTCTATTTTATATAAATAACCTATAACTTGTTCTATTTTATATAAATAACCTATAACTTATTTTATTTTTTATGAATAACCTATAACTTGTTCTATTTTATATAAATAACCTATAACTTATTTTATTTTTTATGAATAACATATGATTTATCTTTTTTTCTAAATAACATATTATTTATCTCATTCTATAAATAACCCATAATTTATCTTATTTTTAAAATTCATAAAACAATATATAACATATTCAACTATATTTATTATATACAAATAAAAATTAAATGTGTGATAAAAATATGAATAATAAAATAATTGGTATTTTAACTGTAGTCATGGTTTTAATTTTAATTGCATCAATTTTTACTATATTTATGAAAGAAGACTATCCTCAAAAAACATTATCCAATAATGATGATGAATTAGGAACTGTGAAAATTGAAGGTCCTTATGGAAATTTAAGTTCTCCTAATAGAATAGCATTTATTATTGGAACTCATCCTCTTGAATATAATTCTCATGAAGCATTAGTAAATTTAATAAGATCAAATAAAAGTAATTCTAATATTCAAAATGCTTATTATATTTATATAATAAATGTTACAAAAGATAGAACTGATTTTGCAAAAGGAAGAATGAATGGACAGCTATTGGGAGAAAAATATGTTGTCCCACATATAAATGAACAAAATTATAGCTTTGTAGTTGATGTCCACTCACATAGAGGAGTTTATGAAGAATATAATTTCATAATAGCTCCTTTAAATGATGCTGAATCTGTGAATATAGGTTTAATGATTATAAATAATATGACTAATATGAGTCTTCTAAAATTTGTTCCTGAAGAAGATGGAAACCCTACAAGTCCTGATTTTATATCTATACCAATTTTAAAAAATGGAACTCCTACTTTAATTTATGAAACTTACTTAAATGAAACAAATGATGCAACCTTAAAATTTATTACAGAATTTTTCCAAAATTTAGATAATATTGACTTTAGTGTTGATTTTAGTAATTTAAATGGTTCTGTTATAAATAATAAGATTAATTAGCTAAAAATAAAAAAAATATATAAAATATATATATATAAAATATATACTAATTTAATATAGTTTAAGAAAAAATAAAGTTATTTAATGTAGAATAAAGCTATTTAATTTAAAGTAAAACTATTTAATATAAAACTAAAGTTATTTCAATAATTAAGAAGAGATGATTAAATATGATAACAATTATTGGTTCAGGAGCTGGAGGAGGAATATTAGCAATGGAATTAGCTTTAGCTAATATTCCAGTGACAATTATTGAAAAAGGACCTTTCATAAAAACTAAAAATGCATTTAAATATTATGATAAAACTGATGAGAATATAGATTTACTTAAAACTACTTGTGTTGGTGGTACAACTACAGTAGCTGTAGGAAATGGAGTTAAAGTTCTTGAAAAAGAGCTTAAAACTTATGATATTTCAATAACAGAAGAATTAAATGAAGTTGAAAAACTCCTACAAGTTCATGAAATGAATGATGACCATTTTGGAAAAGGAACAAAAAAATTCATGGAAATAGCTGAAAAACTCAATCTCAACCCTATAAAAATGCCTAAATTTATAAATGATGATAAATGTGTTCCTTGTGGAAAATGTGCTTTTGGTTGTCCATTAAATGCGAAGTGGACAGCTATCGATTTTGTAAAAATAGCTATTGAAAATGGAGCTACCCTTTTAGATAATACAGAAGTGGTGAATATATCAGTTGAAGATAATAAAGTTAATGGAGTGTTTATAAAAAGAAATACTTCTCAAAGTGAATCTTTAAATGATAACAATAAACATGATGCCGATAAAACTAATAATGATAATGAAAATTTTATTGAAACAGATTTAGTTATATTATCTGGAGGAGCAATAGCTTCTGCAACATTACTTCAAAAGTTAGGAATAAATGCTGGGGAAAAATTATTTATGGATTCATTCATCACAGTTGGAGGAATATTAAAAGATATTGGATTTAATAAAGAAGTTCAAATGAATGGGCTTGTAATAGGTGATAACTATATTTTAGCACCTCATTATTCACAATTTGTAGCTAATGAACTTAAAAAACAAAAAGCAAAAGATAAAGACATTTTAAGTATTATGGTAAAGATTCCTGATGATAATTATGGATATGTTGAAAATGGAAAAGTTGTGAAAATAAATTCTATTAAAGATTTCAAATTTATAGCAGAAGGTTCAGCAGTTGCAGGTTCAATATTAATAGAATCTGGAGTTGATCCAAATACAATTATTTCAACAAATCTTAGAGGAGCTCATCCTGGAGGAACAGCAGCTATTGGAGAAATTGTTGATGAAAATCTTCAAACAGAAATTGCAGGGCTTTTTGTAAGTGATGCAAGTGTCCTACCAATTGCACCTGGAGCCCCTCCTATTTTAACAATATTAGCATTGAGCAAAAGACTTTCTAAATATTTAATATCTAATTATAAATAAATCAACTAAAAAAAGTTATTTGAACCCTAAAGAGAATATTTTCATTTAAAAAGAATTTATAATAATTATATTAGTTTATAATAATCATATTAGTTTATAATAGTTATAGGAAACTTTAAATATAATTAAAAAGATAAATATAATATGATATTTTACTATAATAAAACACTATTTTTAGTATGATAAAGTACTATTTTTACTATAAGAAATTAGATTAGTTATATAGATATATAATTTTTATATAAAATTATTAATATTTATATAAAAAACATATTATTTAAAATAAAATTATTATTATTATTATTTATATAAAAAACATATTATTTAAAATTAAAATACATTATTTAAATATAAAATACATTATTTTATAATACTTAATTTGATAGAATATATTTATAATTAATAACTTAAAAAAGTTAAAATTATAGTTAATAATTCAATATAGCTAACACCAAACTATTAACCATTTAATATGGAAATTGGAGGCAATGTTTATTAAAACTAATAAATTAATAAAAATTATTATATTATCATTATTATTAATATCTATTTTTTTAGTAGCTATTCAAATAAGTTCTGCAGCTACAATCACAGTAGAAAAATGGGGAACTGGTGGAGAAATTACAAAAAATAAGGTTCTAAGTAAAGAACTTCCTAAAACAAATTTAACTCGTCAAGTTCTTAAAGCTGCAAAAAAAGGTACACCTGTTGTTAAATTTGGAAATGGTGAAGGTCCAGTAACTATAATGGTTGCAGGAGTACATGGAAATGAACTTTCATCTCAAGTTGCAGCTATGAGACTTATTAACAATCTTAATAAAAGAAAGAAAATAAATGGAACTATATATGTTATGCCCTTTGTTACACCAAAAGGAAGCTCTTTAAATATTAGAACCCATAATGGTAGAAATTTAAATACAATAGCTAATAAAAAAGGAAGTATAACAAATAATATTGTTAAATATGCAATAGATAAAAAAGTAACTGTTGCAGGAGATTTCCATTGTACACGACCTAGAGGAAATCCTGGTAGAACTGTTATTATGGGTAATGAATTCCCTGATAGTAGAAGTTCTAAAATGGCAATAGCTATTTCAAAATTAACTGGACATGGTTATAAAAATGGTAAAATAGCTGGAACTGAATATCCTGGTGCTCTTGAAGATGTATTAACATTAAAGAGTATACCTGCTGTGACTTGTGAAGTTAAAACACCTCATGGAAAAATAGCTAAAGGAAGTGTTAAACAGTCCTATAGACAAATGATTTTCTTTTTAAGATATAATGGATTTATTAAATAAATTCAATCCACATTTATTAAAATATTATAAAATCAAACACAATAGCTCTAAAATTAAAATTATTATTAAAATTAAAATTTCTAAAATTAAAATCAATGCAAGTAAAATTGTTATAATTTAAATTTCTATAGTTAAAACTGTTAAAATCAAAATCACAACAATTAAAATGATTATAGTTAAAATTATTATAATTAAAACAGTTATAATTAAAATTGTTTATTAATCTCTTCAGCATCAATTAACCTTTCACAAAAGTAACATCTTAAAAGTATTGGAGAAGTTTTTAACAGTTCAAAACGAGATTCAATTGGTTCATTTGTATTTGAAATACAATTAGAATTAGTACAATTAATAATTGATTTTAATTCTTTCATAAAACTAACTTTTTCTTTAGATATAACATCATAATCTCTAATTATGTTAATGGTAGCTTTAGGAGCAACAAGTGCGATTTGGTGTAGTTCACTTGAATCAAGCTCCCTATTTTCAATTTTTACAACATCTTTTCTTTTTTTACTTTGAGAATGAACATTCATAGCTATTGACAAATTAATATCATCATTAGGAAGTCCTAAAATCCTTAAAACATGAAGGGACTTATTAGCTGTAATATGATCAATAACTGTACCATTCTTAATTGGTTCAACTTTCATTTCAGGTTTTTTCATAAAAATATATTTATAAGAAATTTTATTTAAAATTTTTTATTTATAGTTATCTAAATTTTATTTATTATCTTATTTTTTACAATTATAATATTCAATTTTTAATATAATATTATTCAATTTTTAATATAATATTGAAAAATCTAATTTATTTTGATATTTTTATAATCAATGAAATTAAGTTATTATATTATAATTATAATAAAAATAAATTATTATACTGAATTAATATATAAAAATAAGTCATTATAT
>WRCI01000023.1 GCA_009784145.1 Methanobrevibacter sp. | reverse complement strand
AGCTATTTAAGAAGAATTTTATCGAATTTCTTATATTTCCAAAAAATCATGAATATTCAATAGTCAATAAATTATTGGCAAAACAATTTTTCCATATCATGAACAAAATGGACACTGCCATACTTGTATTTTTATTATAAAATAAAATTATAATTAAAAACAAAATATAAATTAAATAAAATAAAATTTAAATAAAAAAATTAATTTAATAAAATTATAAACTATCAAAGGGATAATATGATAAAAATAAATAATGCAGAAGAATTAGCTAATAAAATAGATCATACTAATTTAAATAATCTCTCAAAAAAAGAAGATATTGATTATTTAGTTAAAAAAGCAAATGAATACAAGTTTTACTCAGTTGTTGTATCTCCATATTATGTTAAATATACAAAAGAAATACTAAAAGACAGTCCCACCAAATTAGTTACTGTTGCAGGATTTCCTCTTGGATTCACTACTCCTAAAGCAAAGAAAAAAGAAGCAAAAATAGCTATTAAAGATGGAATTGATGAGTTAGATATGGTTGTGAATATTCAAGCTCTTAAAGCAAGAGATTATTATACAGTAGCTGAAGAGATAGAAAAAGTAAAAAATGTGTGTGGAGAAAAGGTTTTAAAAGTCATAATAGAAGCAGAACTTTTAAATAATGAAGAAATAGTCAAAGTAAGTGAAATAATAGCTAACTCTGGTGCTGATTATATAAAAACATCTACAGGAATGAGTGGTCTTTCACCAAAAATATCTGATATAATAAGTATTCAAAAAACAGCCCCCCAGATGAAAATAAAAGCATCTGGTGGAATAAAAGATATAAAAACAGCTATGAGATTAATTAGTCTAGGCGTAGATAGAATAGGTACTTCTTCGGGAGATTTGATTGTGGAAGAATATAAAAGGATTTCTGAAAAACATTAAAATTATGTTTAACCTTTTTTATGATTATATTATATATTATTTTTAGATTACAGCATAAATAAGTTTAAATATTTAAAGAATAAATTCGTTCTTGTATAATTTTACTATGCACTGGAGATTTTACAAATTCATGAAAAAATATCAATATATATTCAAAATCGAAAATAAATAATTATTTTTTTTAAAAAAATAGGAGTGAGATTCATTTAAAATGAATTTCAGAAGCCCCACACTAATATTTATATTAATTTTTCTAGTATTTAAGTTTTTTCATTTATATTATTTTACTACTTAATTTTATTATAGTAATATTTATATATTTAGTATTATATATAATTTATATGGTATTACTAGACTCCTAAGCTGTAGAATATTTTTCAGGAGAAGTCCCACACTAATGGCTTCTCCTTAAATAATCAAAAAGGAGGTGATATTATGTCAGATAATCTTAAAGTATTTATAATAGATGCTTTTAACATATTAATCATCTGCATATCATACCTCCTAATTGAATTATTAATTTAAATATGAGGTGAGGGGCTTAGTATACCTATTTATTATAAATTCAATACACAAAATAATAATTTTTTATAAGTTAAGAGATATTAGATTGATAAGATAAAATTCACTATATTTAGAATTTCTTTCAACAGGCAATTTAATAGTCTATTGAAGATTTTATTTTTTGTACAAATTCATCAATAGCTACATCATCTATTTTAAATTTTTTATCAGCACCTTTAATTATAAGTTGGGCGATTTTTTTATCCAAAAATTTCATTTTATCTAAGTTAAGTTCTCCTCCTAAAAATGCTGTGGCTATACTATGATCTAGGATTTCTTGAGGAAATACTTCATTAACTTGCTTTATTCCTTCCACTTCATTAACTCCACAAATAAACAAAGCAAAATGTTTTTCAATTAAAATGTCTTTATATTTTTTAAGAAAATTCCTAACTTCTTTTCTAATTCTACCCATATAAAGAGAGCTTCCAATTATTAACACGTCACAATCAAGATTTACATCATCATTCTCTTTAAGATTTATAAGTTTAACATCAATAGATCCATTATCATCTTTATTATGATTCTTTATTAATTTAGATATTGATTCAACAACTTTTTCTGTAGTGCCATACTTTGTTCCATATAAAATAGCTATTTTCATTTAAACCCTCTCTCATATTTCATTAAAATGAAGTTTTATGAATTATAAATCTATATAAAATAGTATTATAAGTAAAAAAATAATATTATCCCTATTTTCAATCTAATAATCAATAGGATAAAATTCTGTATATTTAGAATTTCTTTCAATAGGCACTCTACCAAGATCTTTAACAATGTTAGACAGCTGTTCAATAGAAGCATCAACACCGTCTGGAGCTCCTGAAGCTTGGGATAATTCATCCCCTCCTAAAGTTCCGCCTAAATCATTAGTTCCAGCTGTTAGGGATACTTGAGCAAATCTAAAACCCATTTTAACCCAAGACACTTGTATATTTGGAATTAAATCTCTAAACATTAATCTACTTACAGCATATAATTTTAAATCTTGTGTGCCAGTTGCACCTAAATTTCTCTCTCCAGCATTATAAATTGGAGAATACTCATGCATAAAAGTCATAGGAATTAATTCAGTAAACCCTTTAGTTTCTTCTTGGATTTTTCTTAAAATATCTAAATGTTCAACACGTTCTTGAATTTTTTCTACATGTCCATACATAATTGTAGCTGAACTTGGAATTCCATTATTATGAGACTCTTTTACAATATCTATCCACTTTGAAACACTTACTTTTGAAGGACAAATTAAATTCCTTGATCTATCTGTTAAAATTTCTGCTGCAGTTCCAGGTAATGTATCTAATCCTGCTTTTTTTAGTGCTTTGAATGAATCATCAATATTCATTTCAGATTTTAAAGCAGCATCATAAATCATTGTTGGTGAAAATCCATGGATTGCGACTTTTGGAAATTCACTTTTTAGTAATTTAAGTAAATCTTCATAATATTCAATATCTGCATCAGGAAGAACACCACCCATTAGACAAAACTCTCTAGCTCCATTTTTTACAGCTTGAGAAGCTTTTTCTAATATTTCTTCATCAGTTAAAATATAAGCATCATCATCACCTAAATCACGTGCAAAAGCACAAAAACCACATCTAACAGTACAAACATTGGTAAAATTAATATTACAATTATTAATAAAAGTTACATTATCACCGACTATTTCTTTTCTTAAATAATCAGCTGTTGCAATTAAAGCAAACAAATCAGAACCATTAACATTTATTAAATAATTTGCATCTTCATAAGATATCTGCTCATCAAGTGCTTTTTCTAAAATTTTTTGGGTTTTAAGAGAAATAGGTAATTTATCGAACATATCATATCACTTTATAATAAAATTTTAATATATCTAGTTTTATAATAGGAATAATATTTAATATAAAATTAAAGTATTTAAATATAATTATTATTTTGAAATCTAAATTCAATTAAGAAAAAATTTTATAAAAAATAGCTAATTGAAAAGTCTGAAAAATCTTATAAAGAATAGCTAATTGAAAAGTGTGAAAAATCTTTTTAAAAAGGAATAAAAATTAGCAAAAAAGTATTATTAATTTTTAAAAAAAATAAGAAAAATTTATTAAGAAAGATCAACTGTTAGTACATACTCATTGTCTACGAGTTCATATACTCTAGCACATCTAGGACAAACCCATCTAGGAGTATTCAAACAATCCCTATATAGACATTTACATTTTACTTTCGTACAGTCTTTTTCCGCATTTTTTGAAGATGTATTTACCAATCTTATCACCATTTATTTTTTTAAATAAATTTAAAAATAATTTATTTGTTATATTATAATTATATAATTAGAGTTCTTAAATTTTACTGTTTTTCAAATAAATATTAAAAATAAGCAAAATATTCCTTAACAATGAAAAATACTAAAAAGTATTAAAAAGATTTAAAAAGATTTAAAAAGTATTAAAAAGATTTAAAAAAATAAGTAAAAAAGAATGCCGTGGGCCGGACTTGAACCAGCGACATCTAGATCTTCAGTCTAGCGTTCTCCCAACTGAACGACCACGGCAATGGGCCGAACGAGATTCGAACTCGTGATCACCGCCATGTCAAGGCGGTATCATACCCCTAGACCACCGGCCCCATACCTTAATTAAATTTAGTTTATATCTTATATAACATTTTCTATTTTAGAAAATTATTTTTTATTTTTTAAATAATGTAGTTTTAAATAATATATTTCTAAATAATATATTCATTATTTTTTAAATAATATATTTTAAAACAATATAGTTTTAAATAATATATTCATTATTTTTTAAAATAATATAATATATTTAATATTTTTTAAAATATAAAATGATTAAGATATAAAATTGTATTTTTATATTTTAAGATATAAAAATCTATTTATTTTTAAGATTTGAAAAAATTATATAATCTTTATTAAATTGAATAATATTTTCAAATAAAGTATAGACTGGTGTCTATAAAGTAATTAATACTCTAAAAAAATATATAAAAAGTAATTAAATTAAAAAATTAAATTTAAATTAATTAGCCGAATAAAACAACTAATAAAAAAAAGAAAATTGGCCAGAATCGGCCAATAGTTCAAACTTTTCTTATTTAATAGCTAATTTTATATCTTCAGCTTTTACAGTTTTCCTACCGGCATGGCGAGCATATTGAACAGCACTTTTAGCTAATGCTTCACCTTTTTCTTCTAGTGCTTCAGCTAATGCAACTTTTGCGTCATCACTAATTCTTTGAGCACCGGCATTTTTTAATATACGACCTACAGGTGCGATTGGTAATTCACTCATATTTTCACCTCCAATTTAAAATAGTATTATACAGTATATAAAGGTTTCGATTTTAAACTAATGAAATCTACTGATATTTTGAAATTATATATTAAATTTATTACAATTATATAATCAAAAATTTTTAATCATTTCTATGATATTTAAAGAAAAAATAATCTTAAATTCACAAAAATAATATAATATTAAACAGAAAAACTAAGATGAATAAATTATTTAAATTATTTGTTTTTGTTAAAAAAGAATTAATATCAACTAATATTCTTGTATATCAATTAAATAATTATTTATAATAATGTTAAAGTAAAAAAATCTGATTAAAAATAAATATAAAATAAATAACATATAAACACGGAAAATAAAGTAAAAAAATTCAATATTATATTAAAACAATCCTAATGAAGCTTTTTAAAAAGCTAAAATTCCTGATTTATGAAAAGTTAAATTTTTAAAAAAAATATTAAAGAAAATAGAAAAAAATAAACCCTACTATCAATATATTATTTTTTCTGAAACTGAAAATTTATAATTTAATTAATTTTCCCTTCTATTTTTTTATTTGAAAATATTATTTTCAAATTAGAGAATTTTCAATTCTCTTTACTTCTTCAATCATCTTGTCAAAATCAGATTCAAAATCTTTATCTTGAATGATTTTAAACTTTTTATAATGTTTTTTAGCAATTTCTTTAGCTTCTTCAGCAGTAATTTTACCTTTATGCGTTAAAATTGGTAATTGGTTTATTTTAATGAAATTTATCAAAATATCATTCCATTCTGCCATTGAAGTAGGTATTTGCCTCTTTGCTCTACTTTCAGCTAATAACAAAAAACCTTCAACAGTAATATTTAAATTATCTAATTCATCTTTATTAAGATAATTTTTAGATATTACCAAATCACTCATTAAAATTTTACCTCGTGGATTTTTCCATGATGTTAATCCCATGTTAATTTTGTCACTGTCTGCTCTTTCAATTATTATTTCAGAAGCAGTTTTCCCACTGACTGCATAGATTAACTTATTTTGTACTGATGCGAAAAATTTTCTAGATATTTCTGCTTGTGGATTATAATCATGACTTGTAGCATATATATCGGTTATTTTTTGATTGAATCTTCTTTCACTAACTCTAATTTCCCTTATTCTTTCTAATAATTCATCAAAATAATCTTTGCCAAATCGAGTCCCATTTTTCAATAATTCGTCATCTAAAACAAAACCTTTTACCATGTATTCTTTTAATATGCTTGTAACCCAGATTCTAAATTGTGTACCTTCCTTAGAATTTACTCTATAACCAACAGCAATCATAGCATCAAGATTATAAAATTTAAGGTCTCTTTCTACATTTCTATTTCCTTCTTTTTGAACTACTCGGAAATTCCGACTAGTTGAAATTTCATTTAATTCATTAGTTTTGAATATATTTTGTAAATGTTCAACAATCGTGTTTACTTTTTTTTTAAATAATTCTGCCATTGTTCTTTGCGTAGCCCATAATGTTTCATTTTCACGATCAATGATAAAATCCCCTTCAACAGCACCTTCAGCTCCAATATATAATAATGTTGTTACTACTTCCTTTTTATTTGTCATTTTAATCACTTTTATGTTTCAATTTTTTAATATTTTCAAATCTTTTTTTTTACTCATTAACATTAACTAGCACTTTCATAATATTACTATTTTGGTAAGTGCTCATGGAAAGTAATAAAAAATCCTGCTATTTAACTCTAAATATTAAAAGAAAATAATAAAAAATGAAAAATAAAACTAAAAATCACTACTTTTCAAATTAAATTCCTAAATATAAATCTTTATATTCAAATCAAATTCCTAAATATAAATCTTTATATTCAAATCAAATTCCTAAATATAAATCTTTATATTCAAATCAAATTCCTAATTATAAACCGAATTTTCATTCTTAAATCAAAACTTTTAATATTAATATTTAAAATAATATAAAAATATGTTTTCCAAGCTAAATATAAGCAAAAACACAAGGAAAATTTTAAAAAATAGTGTTGATGAACCTATCTCCTATGAAGATGCATTACATCTAATGAAAGTAAAAGGTTCAGATATTAATGCACTAATCGCTACTGCTGATTATGTAAGAGAAAATATTGTAGGAAATAATATAACATTTATAAACAATTGGAATATTAACTTTACAAATATTTGTTCTGGAACATGTGATTTTTGTGCATTTAAACATTCTCAAGGAGATGAAGATTCATTCTTTATTAATATAGATGAAATTGTAAATTTAGCTAAAGAAGTACATAAAAATGGTGCTACTGAATTATGTATTCAAGGAGGACTTCATGAAAATTTAGATGCTTATTTTTATGAAGATATAGTTAAAAGTGTGAAAAAAGAGTGTCCAAGTGTTCATATACATGGATTTTCTCCAATGGAAATTTTTTATGGGTCTGAAAAGTCAGAACTTTCAGTAGAAGAAACATTGAAAATGTTAAAAAACGCAGGTCTTGGAAGTATGCCTGGAACAGCTGCTGAAATCTTAGATGATGATGTTAGAAATGTTATATGTAATGGGAAATTAACTGTAGCTGAATGGATAGATGTAATAAAAACAGCACATAAAATTGGGGTTAAAACTACTTGTACTATGATGTATGGTCATGTTGAAAGTCTAAAAACGAGGGTAAAACATTTAGAAATATTACGAAACATTCAAGAAGAAACTGGAGGATTTACAGAATTTGTACCTCTTACCTTTATGCATAAAAATGCTCCAATTTATAAAAAAGGAATAGCTAAAGCTGGAGCTACTGGATCTCAAGATCTCAAGATTTATGCTATATCCAGATTAATGTTTCAAGATATTTTACCAAATATTCAAGTTTCATGGGTAAAATTAGGATTTAAATTTGCTCAAACAGGACTATTAGCTGGAGCTAATGATATAGGTGGAACTCTTGGAGAAGAAAACATTTCAAAATCAGCAGGAGCTTCTTATGGAGTTAGAACTGAATTTAAAACTTTGAAAGATATAATTACAGATATTGGAAGAACTCCAGCTATACGAGATACATTGTATGAAAATATAAAAGAAGTGTAAGGATTATAATAAGATTTTATTTATTAAATTGTTTAAGTTCTTGTTTTTATTTTAATATTTTATATATTATTCTTTATTTTATAATTATATACATTATTATAGTTTGTTTTATTATTATTTAATTTATTATTCTTTATTATATCATTATATATTTTATTATACTTTATATTGTTATAAAAATTATATAAATAAAATATATAATAAATAAAACAAGTATATCAAAAATAAATAAAAAAGTATAATCTATAAATAAAATATATGGAATATAAAACAAGTATAGCTAATATAAAATAAATATAGCTAATATAAAATAAATATAGCTAATATAAAATAAATATAGCTAATATAATTAAACATACTCTATAAGACTAATCCTTTTAAATAAGTACTAGTTACTTCAATTATTTTAACTTCTACAAAAGTTCCAATATCAACATCATGAACAACAACTGGAATATATGAATCAGTTTTAGCTATAAAACCACCTTTTGAACCTTTTTCTACAACCAAAACTTTTTGAATCGAACCTATTAACTCTTGATTTTCTTCTTCTGTAATTTCAGATTTAACATCAGTTAAATACTTAGAACGCTTTTTTAAAACATTATATGGAATTTCCTCAAGAACAGATGAGGTGGCGCCTTCTCTGTGTTTATATTTTGAAATATGAATAAGACTTGGCTTAATTTCCTTTAAAAGCTCTACTGTTTTTTCAAAGTCTTCTTCTGTCTCAGTTGGATAAGCTACAATAACATCTGTAGCTATTGTTATACCTGGAATTTCTTCTTTAAACCTATTAACAATTTTTTTATACTCTTCTACAGTATGCCCTCTTTTCATATCATTTAAAACCTTATCACTACCAGATTGAATTGGGATATGGAGGAATTTATAAATATTAGGAAGTTTAAATGCACCAATCAAGTTTTCAAGATCATCTCCAATGTTGTTAGGATGCATCATTCCAATACGAACTCTGAAATCATTAGTTATATCTGGATTATTAGATAAATCAGCTATTTCTTTAATAAGATTTGATAATTTTTCACCAGTATCATAGCCATATGTTGCAGTATCTTGAGCTGTAAGTTGAATTTCAACACAACCATCAAGTAAAGCTTCTTTAGCTTCTTTTTTAATACTCTCTATAGAATAGCTATTAAGTGTCCCTCTTGCAAAACGAGTACAGCAATAGCTACATACTCCTAAACAACCTTCACAAATTTGAATAATATGAATTAAATCATCAAAACGGAGTTTAGCTACTCCTACTTTAGTATTTTTAGAAAAACCACATTCTCTAGCTATTTCATTATTTAGAGTAGCTTTTACAACATCAGTGGTTTTATTTAATTGATGTGGTCCAATCCATGAAGTATCTGGAGCTATTTTATCCAATTTTTTTGGATCTATTTCAACCATACATCCACTTACAATAATTTTCAAATTAGGATAATTAATTTTTAGCTTTTGTATTCTATTAGTAACCTTATTTTCAGTTGGTTTTTTAACATAACAAGTATTAACAATAACTATATCTGCTTTTTCAATAGAATTAGTGATTTCAAAATCATTTTCGATTAAATTCCCAGCCATTATCTGAGAATCAGCTTGATTAAATGTACAGCCAAATGTTTCTATAAATACTTTTGAATGTTCCATAATATCATCTAAATAACAAGATAAGTGAATAACAACAATATATTAAACAAATAACAATTAACAATAATATATTCAAGATAAATAAACAATTATAACCAATATATTCAAAATAAATAAACAATTATAACTAATATATTCAAAATAAATAAACAATTATAACTAATATATTCAAAATAAATAAACCGTTAACAATAATATGCTCAAAATAAGTAAAAAGAAAAATATTATTATTTTATTATATTCTTTATTTTATTTTTTTCCTTTTATATTCTTTATTTTGTTTGTTTCCTTTTATATTCTTTATTTTGTTTGTTTCCTTTTATATTCTTTATTTTGTTTGTTTCCTTTTATATTCTTTAGCTTCTTTTCTAGAAACAATATTATCAGTTAAATCATAATCATATTTACTAAACTTAACTGGTCTTCCATAAATTCTTTGAGTAACTCCAGCTTTAGCAAAACCTTTTCTAGTTTTTCTTTCTAAAGTTTTAATAACATTAATACGTATTACATACTCTGCAATTTTTACAAAATCATCAGTTGCAAATTCAAAATCTCTTTCTACTTCAACCTTAAAAGAATCTACTTTTCCAGTTAAATCAACTGAAACGCCTACTCTTGCAGGAATCTCTAAAGAAGAAGCCCATATTGTAGAAATTTCTGAAGCCATAGTACTTTCAACACGTTTTCTATCTTTTGTTTCAAGAGAGGTTATTTTGACTTTACCAATATCTGATAATAAAATATCATCTTTAGCTAATCTCTCATCAGGATAAATATCTATAGAAATTTTTTTAGAATAATTATGTTCACTAATTATAAGTCGTATTGAAACAGGTTTAACTTCAGTAATTGAGTCCTTAAATACAGATTCACAATCATTACATTTCAATAATAACTCAGTACTTTCCTTATTTTTTGTTGAAATCTTCTTTGATTTTAAAGTAGTTATTGACTCTGACCCACAAATAGGACATTTCATTTTAATACCTCTTGAATATGAAATTTTCACTAAATTAAATTATATTAGATTAGACTAAATTAGAATAAATTATATTAGATTAGACTAAATTAGATTAAATTATATTAGATTAGACTAAATTAGATTAAATTATATTAGATTAGACTAAATTAGATTAAATTAAACTATATTAAAGTAAAATATATTAGATTAAATTAAATTATATTAAACTATAGTTACTATTTTTTCTTAAGGTGATGTTTTACTAAACCTCCATCATTAAGGATATTTAGCATGAACTCTTTAAATGGTTCTATTTTAAATGATTTCCCAGTTGATTCATTAACAATATTTCCATTTTCTAAATCAACTGAAAGAGTATCTCCTTCTTTAGCATCTATATCTGCTTTAACAACAGGAAGTCCAATATTAATAGCATTTCTATAAAAAATTCTTGCAAATGACTTAGCTATTATCACAGAAACTCCTGCTGCTTTTATAGCTACTGGTGCTTGTTCTCTTGATGATCCACAACCAAAATTTTCATCTGCAACAATAAAATCTCCAGACTTTACTTCAGAAGCAAAATCTTCTCTTTCACCAGCCATAACATGCTTAGCTAAATCTTTTGGGTCAAATGTCCTTAAGTATCTTCCAGGGATAATTACATCAGTATCTATATTATCTCCAAATTTCCAAACTTTTCCTTTTATTTTATCCATTTTATCAACAATATTATTTATAGTGAATTAATTTTAATTTTATATAATATAATAATATATTAATTATAATTTTATGAATTTATAATAGGTTATTCTAATTTTATATAATATAATAATATATTAATTATAATTTTATGAATTTATAATAGATTATTTTAATTTTATATAAATATAATAAGTTAATTTTAATTATATGAATAATAATGATATAATATTAATGATATAATACTTTTAATTATATAATTTTATAATACAATATTTATGATTTTATAAACATATATTATTTTTCAATTTCATAACCATGATTTTGAGCTTTGGTTTTAAAAACAAATCCTTTATCTCCAACATAATCTTTAGTAGCTTTATAAACATCTTGATTTTTTTTATCAATAATTCCATAAACAGCAGGACCAAAAGAACTCATACCTACACCATATGCTCCAAATTCTCCCATTTTTTCCATTAAATCCCTAACATTTTTTGCTTGACGACTTACTTCAACATTTTTAAAACCAAGTTTTTGAATATTATTAATTGAATCCCCTACAGCTTCAATATTCTTTTCTAATAAAAAAGGGATTAAATTCATGAAAATAATGTGAGATAATTGTTCAACGTCATTTTTAGGAACTGGACAATAATTTTCAAAAATATCATCTTCTTTCATTCCAGTAACTGTTGTATCAGCTTTACACACACCTACAACAAGTTCCCAATCTTCTGGAAAATCATATCTACCAATTAATTGAGGCGGTTTAGCAGGATTAACTGAAGAAGGTAAAACAGAACCTCCTTTATCTTTTAAATCATGTCCTCCATCTACAACAAATCCCCCATAATCAAAAGCACCCATTCCAATACCAGAACTTCCTCCTCTTCCAACAATAGCTCCAAGTCCAATACTATCCATAGCTATTCCATTGAATTCACAAATCAATTTGGCAGTAGCTAAAGACATTTGAGTTCCAGAACCTAATCCAGAATGTGGAGGATATGCTTCTTCAACAGTAAAATGAAAACCTTCATCAAAATTAAATTTAGAAATAATTTTATCTGCAGAATCACTTATTTTTTTAACAGCCTCATTTTTTATCTCTTTATCTGTAATATTTTCATTAAAATCAATAGTTATTCCTTTTTCAGCTAATTCACAGTTAAGGGTAAAATTAGGTTTGTTTATGGTTAAACCAATACCTCCATCAGCACGGCCATAAGACCCATTTAAATCAATTAAAGTCATGTGAATTCTTGATGGGGTTTTAATAATCATTTCATAAACTCCTTTGGATTTAAAATATACTGTATTCCTAAATATAACTATAAATATTTAATACCTAATAAAACTTCTAAATATAACTATAAATATTTAATACCTAATAAAACTTCTAAATATAACTATAAATACTGAATACCTAATAAAACTTCTAAATATAACTATAAATACCTATAAAAAAATAATATAAAGAATAATATAAAGATTATTCTTTTAATTTAGATATAAAGATTATTCTTCTAATTTAGATATAAAGATTATTCTTCTAATTTAGACTTTTTTCCACTTTTAAATGGAACTGAGAATTTTTCTTCTATACCTTGTCTATACATAGAATTCATAGTACAGAAAGGAATAATACGACCATCAGGAACTGCATAATGTATAACACATTTTTTAACTCTATCTTCATCAAAGTTAAATGGATCCATAAAGTGCATACATGAAATAAGTAAAGATTTATGATGGAAATCCCCTAAAGCACTATAAGACCTATCTTTAAAAACATTTGCTAATAATTTAGCCATGTCTAATGATTCTGGAGTTTTACTTTTATCTAAAACTTTTGGAAGTTCTTTGGTTGCTTTAGCTAATACTCTAGACTTAACAGCAAACCCTCCTTCCTCAATTTTAATGGCATTTTCATCTAAAAATTTAAATAATCTATCTACATCAATAAATCTTGTAACTGGTATGATTTTTTCATTATCAATAAATATATAAGTAGCTATACCACAATGTTGGTGGCAGTTTAATGTAGCAGATGGTTCTTTTCCTTCAAGAGCTCCAACAAAATGAGAAATTGGTTCAACAGATGAAGGTGGGTGAAAATCATCTGAATCTACTTGATTATCAGTTTGTCCACTAACTAAATCTACAAAATCAGGTATAGTAATTCTTTGCTGTTCTACTTGGTCTGAAGGAGTTCTACCTGCAAATGAAACTGGTTGGAAATTAACACCATGAATAATATCAATATTTTTAATTGCAAATTGGATTATATCCCCAACTTGATTATCATTAATTCCTTTAACTAAAGTTGGAACTAAAACAACACCAAGTCCTGCTTTTCTACAATTTTCAATTGCTTGAAGCTTTTGTGGAAGGAGATTTTTCCCCCTATTATAAATATAAGGTTCTTCAGTTACTCCATCAAACTGTAAATAAACAGTATTTAAACCAGCATCTGCTAATTCTTGAGCTAAATTTTCTTTTCTAGCTAATCTTAAACCATTAGTAGCTATTTGAGTGTGAGAAAACCCTTCCTCTCTAGCTAATTTAATAAGTTCAACAATATCACGCCTAACAGTCGGTTCTCCTCCAGCATATTGAATAGCTGGTGTTGGAGTAGGTTTTAAACCTCTAAGATTTTTAAGCATTTGCCTTATTTCTTCAAAACTAGGTTCATATAACTTTTTAGAAACTGCAGCATTAGCAAAACACACAGGACATTTAAGATTACATCGATTAGTAACATCTATAAGTCCAAGAACTGTAGAAGTTTCATGGTCTTCACATATTCCACAATTACTAGGACAACTAGCATCTCCCATCTCATGATGACTTATTTGTTGATTTTCAATTGATTTTATAGTGGGATCATACCCATCTACCCTATTATATAATTCTACATTAGTCCAGTAAGTATTTTTAAATATACCATGTTCAGGACATTCTTTTTTTATCCAAACTTTTCCATCTTCTTCAAAAACTTCTGCATCAAGTGGTTCGAAACAAGTAGGACATAAACTTACTGTTTTTTTTATAAACACCAAATCACCCTTGATTTTGTAAATAAAATGTTATCGATTAAAATTCATTGAAATAAATAGTGTTGATTAATATCTATACTAAATAATGAATAATTTTATGAAATTAAATAATTTTTATTATAATATTTTTTATAATAATGCTTTTTATAATAATTTTTATAATAATTTTTATTATAATTATTATTTAACAAATAAATATAATATTCAATTAACTATTATCTAATAATATATCT
>WRCI01000022.1 GCA_009784145.1 Methanobrevibacter sp. | reverse complement strand
TAAAGAAGATCCTACTGTTCGTGTAGATATTAATGAGGAAACTGGTCAGCACTTAATTTCAGGTATGGGTGAACTTCACTTAGAAATTATTACCTACAGAATCAATGAAAAAGGTGTTGAAATAGAAACTTCTGAGCCAATTGTTGTTTACAGAGAAACTGTTGCTGGAAGAATTGATAGTCCAGTTGAAGGTAAATCTCCTAATAAACACAATAGATTCTATATTACTGTTGAACCATTAGATCAACAAGTATATGATGCAATTACTGAAGGATCTATTAAAGAAGGTAAAGTTAAAGGTAAAGAAATGGCTACAACCTTTATGGAACATGGTTTAGAAAAAGAAGAAGCTCGTAGAGTTTGGGATGTCTACAATAAAAGTATATTCCTTAATATGACTCGTGGTATTCAATATTTAGATGAAGTTAGGGAACTTTTAATTGAAGGTTTTGAATCAGCTTTAGATGCAGGACCAATAGCTAATGAAATAGCTTTTGGATTAAAATTTAAACTTGTAGATGCTAAGCTTCACGAAGATGCAGTTCACAGAGGACCTGCTCAGGTTCTTCCATCTATAAGAAAAGCAATTTTCGCTGCAATTATGATGGCTCAACCTACATTACTTGAACCAATTCAAAAGGTATTTATTAATACTCCTCAAGATTACATGGGTAATGCTACTCGTGAAATCCAAAACAGAAGAGGGCAAATTGTTGATATGGGACAAGAAGGAGACATGGCATCAATTGAATCTAAAGTTCCTGTTGCTGAAATGTTTGGTTTTGCAGGAGATATTAGATCTGCTACTGAAGGTAGATGTTTATGGTCTACTGAAAATGCAGGATTTGAAAGGTTACCAAATGAGTTACAAAAACAAGTAATTAGAGAAATAAGAGAAAGAAAAGGCTTATCTCCAGAACCTTATGGTCCTGAGCATTATATTGGATAATTTTATTCTTTTTCATTTATTCTTATTTTTTTAAGAATTATGAGTATATAATTATAATATATAATAGGAGTATAAATTTGTAATATGAATAAAATTTATAATTTGAATAAAATTTGTAACCGTGAATTAAATTTAAAAAATTAAAATTTTAATTGTAAAATATTTAAAAAGAAAAATTATACAAAATCATTGTATTAAGGGGTAACTTTTTATATAGGAAAGTTCAAATCTAATTAAGTTAAACATTTTAACTTAAATTTAAATCAAACTAAAAATTCAACAAAAGTTAAAATAATGAATTATTATTAAAAATGAGGTTTTTATAATGGCAAAAACTAAAGAACATATAAATTTAGCATTTATTGGACACGTCGACCACGGAAAGTCCACTCTTGTAGGACATGTTTTATTATTGTCCGGTGCAATTGCTGAACAGCAATTAGATGAAGGAGAAAACAAATTCAGGTTTATTATGGATAAACTTGGTGAAGAAAGAGAAAGAGGAGTTACAATTGATTTAGCTCATGCAAAATTTGAAACTCCAAAATATGAATATACTATTGTGGACTGCCCAGGACACAGAGATTTTGTTAAAAACATGATTACTGGTGCTTCCCAAGCAGATGCTGCAGTACTAGTAGTAGCTGCTGATGATGGAGTAATGCCACAAACAAAAGAACACATATTTTTATCCAGAACATTAGGTATTAACCAAATTATTATTGGAGTTAATAAGATGGATCTTGTTAACTATTCTGAAGAAAAATATAATGAATTAAAAGATCAAGTATCTGATTTAATCAAATCTGTTGGATACAATCCTGCAGAAGTTCCTTTTATTCCTATTTCTGCGTTTGAAGGAGATAATATCAAAGAAGCTAGTTCTAATACTCCTTGGTATAAAGGAAAATCATTAATCGATGCTTTTGAAGATTTCAGTGCACCTGAAAAACCAACTAACTTACCTTTAAGAGTACCTATTCAAGATGTTTACTCTATTACTGGAGTTGGAACTGTACCTGTTGGAAGAGTAGAAACTGGTTTAATGAAGAAAGGAGAAGAGGTAATATTTGAACCAGCAGGAGCTTCTGGAGAAGTTAAATCTATTGAAATGCATCATGAAATGTTTGATGAAGCTGAACCTGGAGACAATGTTGGATTCAATGTTAGAGGTGTAGGTAAAAACGATATCAGAAGAGGAGATGTTGCTGGACACACCAACAGCCCACCTACTGTAGCTAAAGAATTTGATGCTCAGATTGTTGTTTTACAACATCCTGGTGTTATCACTGTAGGATACACTCCTGTATTCCACTGTCACACATCTCAGGTTGCATGTACTTTCTTAGAATTAACTAAAAAATTAAACCCTGCTACTGGTCAAGTTGAAGAAGAAAACCCTGATTTCCTCAAAACTGGTAATGCAGCTATTGTAAAAGTTAAACCTACAAAACCTATGGTAATAGAAAACATTAAAGACATACCTCATATGGGTAGATTTGCTATTAGGGATATGGGTCAAACTGTTGCTGCTGGTATGTGTATAGGTATTGTACCTGCTAAATAATTAGAATTATAATTAGCTATGAAAATTCATAGCTATTTTTTTCTTTATTTTAAGAAAATTTTTATTTTTTTAAAATTAGAAAATTTATAATTTTCTTTATTATTAAGAAATTATACCTTTTTGTTTTTTGGAGGGTGAGAATGCACCAAGCAAGAATTAAACTTACAGGAACCGACCCAGAAAAGCTTAACTTTGTCTGTGATCAACTTAGAAAAATAGCTGAAAGAACTGGCGTTGATCTTTCAGGTCCAATACCATTACCAACTAAAAAATTAGTTGTTCCTACAAGAAAATCTCCTGATGGAGAAGGAAAAGCCACTTGGGAAAAATGGGAACTTAGAATACATAAGAGATTAGTTGGAATTGGAGCAGATGAAAGGGCAATGAGACAAGTTATGAAAGTCAATGTTCCAGATAATGTAAGTATTGAAATAGAACTTAAAGGCTAAATTTAGCTATATCATATCAATATTAGCTAATTTTCAGTTTTTGTTAAATTAGCTACTATTAGATACTATTAGCTATTATTTATTAGCTACTTTTTTTAACTTTATTCTAAGTTTTACTAATTTTAAGAATCTTTGTAGTTTTTTTAGTTGGATTATATTGTTTTATATCATTGTACACTACTTGATATTCATATATATTTTATTTAATTCTATTTGCCGAGATAGCCTAGCCAGGTAAGGCGCAGGACTTGAGATCCTGTGGAGATTTTCTCCGCCTGGGTTCAAATCCCAGTCTCGGCGTTTTTTTGATTATTTTTATTTATCTTTTTTTGTATTTTTTTTTATAATATTTTTTTATTATTTTTATTATAGTCTATTATTCTTTTTATTTATTTTATTCTCTAGTTATTTATTATTAATTTTTTATATAAAGAATAATTATTAATTATTATTTCAAATCAATAGTATTCATAAATAATATTCATAAAATAAAACTAAATTTAGCTAATATATATTAATATTTTTCAAAATAATCATTTTAAATTTAAATAGAAAGTTTTAATATTATCAAATAGAGATAATTAAATAATTAAAAAATATTAAAATATAATTTAAAATATTAAAATATAATTTAAAATATTAAAATATAATTTAAAATATTAAAATAATTTAAAATATTAAATAAATTAAATATAATATTATAATTTATAAAATATTATAGTATTAAGAATATATTTATATAAATTAATTTAAGTAAGATTATAATTTAAAAATAATGCATGATCTAAGAATATTATAATTTAAAATATTATATCTTTTGGTGATAGAATGTGGATATATTTAATAATAGGAATAGTTGTAATTGTTATATTAGCTATTATTGTTGGTATATACAATGGTCTTGTTGGTGCAAGGAATAAGGTTAAGAATGCTTGGTCTCAAATTGATGTTCAATTAAAAAGAAGAATTGATTTAATACCAAACCTAATTGAAACTGTAAAGGGATATGCAGGACATGAAAAAGGAGTATTTACTGATATAACTGAAGCTAGATCAGGTTTAATGAAGGCTACTTCTGTTAAAGAAGTGGAAGCTGTGAATAATCAGATAACTAGTGCTCTTAAAACTCTTTTTGCTGTTGCAGAAAATTACCCTGATTTAAAAGCAAGTCATAATTTTCAAGATTTACAAAATAAGTTATCTGAAACTGAAGATAAAATTGCTTACTCTCGTCAGTTTTATAATGATTCTGTTTTGATGTATAATAATAAATGCCAAATGTTTCCATCAAATATTTTTGCTTCTTTATTTAACTTTAATGAAGCTGATTTCTTTGAAGCAGCTGAAACTGATAGGGCAACTCCATCTGTTAAATTTTAATCTTATAATTCATTAAGGACATTTTAATTAAATTTTATATAATTTTTTTATATATTATATAATTTTTTTATATAATTTTTAAATAATATTTATGTGTAATTATATAATTATTTGTAGGTGATTTAATTGAAAAAGATTTTGAAAAAGATTTTATCAATATTGATAATATATATTGTATCTGTTGTAATTGTGAATTTGCTGGCATATGTTTTTTTAGGTTTACCTCTATCTTTGGGTTCTATTTTAGCATGGGCGGTTGGTATTGGTGTGATAATACTTTTTATTTGGTTTATTGGTTGGACATGGAATACTGGTGAAGATCGCGATTAATATCAAGGGTCATGACCATTTTTATTTATAAATATATATCTATATATTATGATATTTTTTAATGTTATTTTATATATTATGATATTTTTTATAGATTATGCATATAAAGGAGTTATTAGCTATGAATAAAAAATTCATTACATTTATATCTCTACTTTTATTAATTTTTATTTTTTTAGGGGTTTTCACTAGTATTAGTTTTGCAGAAGATGATAATAGGAGTTATTCTATTCCTTTTGCTAATATTCATATTTATATTCAAGAAAATGGAAGTATACATATTGTTGAAACTATAAATTATGTTTTTTATGGAACTTATAATGGGGTTACAAGAGATATTCCTTTTAAATCTAATGAAAAAATAGAAAATTTAAAAGTTTCCACATCAGGAGCTTATTCTAAATTCGAATCTTATGATGAAAATGGAGAAAAACGTATAAGAGTTTATTTATATTCTAATTCTGAAAAAACAAAACCTGTTACAGACAAAAAGGTAAATGTTACTTATGAGTATGATTTTATAAATGTGGTGAAACTTTATAATGATGGAGCTACTTTACATTATACTTTATGGGGTGATGGATGGGATGTTGATTTAGGTAAATTAAATGCATATATTCATCTTAACAATAAAAGTGGTGTTAAATATTGGCTAAATCCTTCTGAACTTATTTTAAATAGTAAGTGGGATATTAATACCTTAGAAGTAACTACTGATAGATTATATTCTGGAAATCTCTTTGAATTAAGAATGATTATTCCAAAAGATTATTTTACTAACTCTACTTATGCACTTATATTTAATGAAGATGGAATAGCTGCTTTTGAAAATTCACAAAAAGAATATGAAGATGGAGTTAAATTCTTTTCATCTTTTTATGAAATATTAGCATTAGTAATGCTAGGTTTATGTTTCATTCCAGTAATAATTTATATTGTATATGGTAGAGAGCCTAAAATTCAGTATCAAGGAATTTATGAACGTGAACTTCCTACTGATGACTCTCCTGCAATAGTTAATGCTCTTTATAGAGGCAATGTAGGTTCTGTTAATATGGATGCTTTTAAGGCAAGTGTTTTAAGTTTAGTAAATAAAAAGTATTTAAAAATGGAAAATTTTGAAAATTCAGATACTTCTTCTGATGAAAATTCTATGAATCCAACTATTACATTTAGTAGTGATTTAAATTTTTCGAATCTTTCTTCATCTGAAAAAAGTGCCTTTAAAACTTTAAAATTATTTGCAGATAGAAATGAGAAACTTGATTTAGAAGTATTTAAAAATGATATGAAAGAGGAGATTGTAGCTAAAAAATTTAGAGATTATTATAATTCTTGGTGTAAGGAAGTTGAAGATGAAGCTAAAAAAAATATTAGTAAATTTTTTGATTCAACAGGTTCTGATTATGGTGGTTTTCTAGCACTTGGTGGATTAATTTTATCAGGAATAATTATAATGGCATGGTTTTTTAGTTTCCTTCCATTTACTTATGTCGAATCATTTAGCTATATTCTACCAGCTATGATTTTTTTGATTTTTGTTTCTGTTATGATTATAATTATACCTAATCATATATTGGGTAGATGGACTGTTGAAGGAAGAGAAGCTTCTAAAAAATGGTTAAACTTTAGAAAATATCTTAATGATTTTAGTTTGATTAAAGAATATCCTCCTAGTTCAATAGAAATATGGGATCAATATTTAGTTTATGGCACAGCATTAGGATTAACAAAGGTAGTTAAGAAAAATATGGAAAAACTTATTCCTAAGGAAAATTTAGATTCAATGGATAGCTATTGTTTCTATAGTTATGGTGGAACTTCTCTCATGTTTTCAAGCTTTGACACTGGAATATCCACAGCTTCTGCATCTGATTCTAATTCTGGAGGTGGAAGTGGAGGCTTTGGAGGAGGCTCTGGTGGAGGTGGAGGTGGAGCATTTTAGTTGCTTCATCTTTTTAATTTTTTTTTTAAAAATATTATTATTATTATTATTATTTGATATGATATTATGTGGAATGATTTAGGAGAATATATAGCTAATCATTGTGATTATAAAAATAAGGATAATATTGATGGGTTTAATAATAAATCTAATGTTTATAATGCTCCTTGTAAAGTAGTTGAAATAGCTATTGGAAAATTTTTTTCTGTTGCAGATTATTTAACAAATAATCCACTTGTTGAAGATTTTAGTGCCACAGATATTAATCCTAATGATTCTAATATTCTATTTGATGATATAACTAATCCTAATATGGATATTTATGAATGTGCGAATATAATATATTCTATTCGCCCTCCACAAGAACTTCAACCTTATATTGCAAATATTGCAAATAAAACAGGAGCTACTTTAATTATTAAACCTTTTTTTAATGAAGATTTAAATGCAAATATTAAAATGAAACTAGTAAATTATAAAAAAGCTACTTTTTATCAATCAATTTGATAAATTTGTAAATGGTTAATAAAGAAAAAAAGCTAATTTACACATGGGATTTTTTTAGAGTAAACTTTTTTAGAGAAGAATTTTTTTAGAATAGAATTTTTTAAAGGAGATTTTTAATAATGAATAAATTTTTAAACAATGTAAATGAAGGTGAAAATAATTTGTGGAGATATTTTATTACAATTATTTTATCATTTATACTTTCTAATATAATAGCTGGATTTTTATTAGGTTTTGGAATAATTTTATATTCTATTTCAGCTGGAAATATGGATATTAATGTTATTATGGATTTTATTGAAAACTATGATTCTAATTTAATTTTTTTATTCATAATGGTATTTGTCACTATTTTATTTTCAATGATATTTCTGTTTATATCCTTAAAGTTTATTCATAAGAGAGATTTCATGTCTCTTTTCAATGTTTCAAAAAAGTATGATGAATTTACTGGAAAAACTATTAATTGGTTTAATAGGATTAGATGGAATCGAATTTTAAAAGGAATTTTAGTTTGGTTAGCTTTTTTACTTTTATTAGATTTTATTTCATACATTATTGAACCTACATCTTATTCAATTAATTTTAACATTGATAATTTTTATTTAATTATATTTTTGTTTTTATTAGCTATTCCTATTCAAGTAACTTTTGAAGAGTTATTTTTTAGAGGTTATCTTAATCAAGGTCTTAGTTTAAAAATTAAAAGCCCATTGATTATTATCTTAATAAGTTCTAGTGTATTTTCTCTTGGCCATATAGCTAATGGTGGAATGGAACCTATTTTCATGATTCAGAATCTTGTAATATCTCTTATAATTGGAATTATTTTTTCTGTAGCTACTTTAGTAGATAATGGAATTGAATTAGCTATTGGTGCACATTTTATTAATAATTTCTATGCATTTTTAATTCACTCAGCAGAAGGAAGTTTAGGCAATTTTGAAACAATTATTCAAACTACAGAAGGAGATCCTGCGATGAGCTTAGTTTTTTCTACTATAGCTATATTGATTTTTGGATTAATTCTCTTTATTTATAAAAAAGAAGATATTATAAAAGTTTTAACCAATAAATAATATTTTTAATAGAATGCATAAATTGCAATTTTATTTAAAAAAATAAATACATAAATATTATATTAAATAACATATAAATGTTATAAGAACTAACAATTTATTGTTATTAATTTAAGTTCTGAGAATTTATTTTCATTTATGTTTAATTATCCAATTCATATTAAATTTGTAACATATTAAATGTATAGGATATTAATTGTATAAGATATTAAATGTATACTACTAATTATTTTATTATTATTTAAGGAATGTTGAAATGTCTGATTTAGATAAGATTTTTCAAAAGTATGAAACTCGAGCTGAAGGATTATCTCAAGAAGAGGTTGAGAATCGTTTAGCTAAATATGGAAAGAATGAGTTAGTAGAGACTAAAAAAGATCATCCTATTAAAATATTTATAATGCAATTTGTAGATATTTTAATTGCGCTTTTAATTATAGCTGCAATAGCTGCTTTTGCTATAGGCGAATGGAAAGATTCTATAGTTATATTAGTAGTAGTAGTGTTAAATGCAGTAATTGGATTTATCCAAGAATATCGTGCAGAAAAAGCTATGGAAAATCTCAAGAGCCTTGTTTCTACAGAAGCAGTTGTAAAACGTAATGGCGAATTTGAAAAGATTCCTGGAGATGAAATTACAATTGGGGATATTGTAGTTGTAGAAGAAGGAGACAAGATTCCTGCAGATCTCGTAATGATTGAAACTCATGATTTAAATATAGATCAATCATCTCTTACTGGGGAATCAATACCCGTTCTTAAGGATAGCAATAGTGATATTGGTGAAGATAAAGATGATGATGCTATTTTAAATATTGATAAAGAATCTCATGATGAAGACATTATAAAAAGATTTACTTATATGGATTCTAATGTTGTTTCAGGTAGAGGTATAGGTATTGTAATAGCTGTGGGTATGGAAACTTCTATTGGTAAAATAGCTGGAATGATTCAAGAAAGTAAAAGTAAAACTCCATTAGAACTAAAAATAGCTAATTTAAGTAAAACACTAGGGGCTATAGCTATTGTTATATGTACAATTGTTTTTGCACTTCAATTTTTCCAAGGATACTCATTAGTTGAAACTTTCATGACTGCTGTATCTTTAGCTGTAGCTGCAGTTCCAGAAGGGCTTCCTGCAATTCTTACTCTTACTCTTGCTTTAGGTATGCAAAGAATGGCTAAATCTAATGCTATTGTTAGAAAACTTTTAGCTGTTGAAACTCTTGGTTCTTGTACTGTTGTTTGTTCTGATAAAACAGGTACTTTAACTTTAAATAAAATGCTTGTTAGAGATGCAAGATTTAACAATCAAAAAAAATCTCTAGAAATTTGTGCTTTATGTAATAATTCTTCAATGAAGGAGGGAAAATTAATTGGTGATCCAACTGATGGAGCAATAATGATATATGGGGAAGATAATGGTTACATAAAAACTGAACTTGAAAAAACTTATCCTCGTATTAAAGAAATTCCTTTAGATAGTGTTAGAAAGAGAATGACTACTATTCATGAGAAAATTAGTAGTAGTAATAGTAATAATAGTACTAATAGTAAAAATAGTAATAATAGTATTAATAATGATAATGAGGGATCTACACCTTCGGATGAAAGTTTTTTTGTTTTTACAAAAGGTGCTCCAGAAATAATATTAAATCAATGTAAATATATAGATAATGAAGGGACTATTGAAGTTATTGATGATAAAGTTACTGAAACCATAAGGAATAATATAAATGAGATGACAGATTCTGCTCTTAGGGTTTTAGCACTTGCTTATAAAAAAATCGACATTGATTCTAATAATAAAAATATAATTGAAAATCATGAGGAAGTGGAAAAAGACCTTATATTTGTTGGTTTGGCTGGAATGATGGATCCTCCAAGACAAGAAGCTAAAGAGGCAGTCGCATCTTGTAAAACAGCAGGTATAAAAGTTGTAATGATTACTGGGGATCATCAAGCTACAGCATCTGCTGTTGCAAGAGAAGTTGGAATATTGGATAATGGAAAAGTTTTAACTGGCTTAGAATTAGAAAAACTTAATGATGATGAATTTATGGATATTGTTCAAGATGTTCAAGTTTATGCAAGAGTTTTCCCAGAACAAAAAGTTAGAATTGTAGAAGCTCTTCAAAAACACGATAATGTTGTTTCCATGACTGGTGATGGAGTCAATGATGCTCCAGCACTTAAAAAAGCTTCTATTGGTGTAGCTATGGGAAGTGGAACAGATGTTTCAAAAGAATCTGCAGACATGATTGTCCAAGATGATAATTTTGCAACTATTATTCAAGCTATACGTGAAGGAAGAAAGATTTTTGATAATATTAAGAGATTTGTTAAGTTTCAAGTTTCAACTAATATAGGTGCTATTCTCACAATTGTTTCAGCATCATTACTTAATTTACCAATTCCATTTAATCCAATTGAAATACTTTGGATAAATATTATAATGGATGGTCCTCCTGCTCAATCATTAGGGGTGGAAGGTGCAGAAAAGAATATAATGAACAGAGCTCCTGAAAAAGGCAATATATTAACAAAAAATACTCTTATTAGGATAGCTATTGCAGGTGTTGTAATGGCTATTGGTACATTGGCATTATATTTCTATGAACTTAGTGTGGGAGCTTCAAAAGGATTATCAGAAGAAGATATTAAAATAAAAGCTACTACAGTTGCCTTTACAGTATTTGTAATATTCCAAATATTCAATGCAATAAATAATAGAGCTAATTCTAAAGAAAGAAATAACTTTTTTTGGATAGCTATTTCAACTTCATTCATATTACAAATATTAGTGGTTTACATGCCTTTCTTACAAGGAGTATTCCATACAACCTCATTAGAATTATGGCAGTGGCTTCTGATTATACCTGTGGCAGGAACAATTCTTATCTCTGATAGAATTGTAAATAAATTCATACCTAGATAGTTAAGATTTAGGTTATAGTTAGATAGTAGATGTTTATAATTTTTATTTATGAAAATTTTGTGGTGAATCAATGATTAAAAATTTTAAATCCGGTTTTAAAATATTTTTAATGGGAGGAACAAAAGATTCTATTAATATAATTAATTTTTTGAAAAAAGAATACGATTTTTCAAATTTAGGATTTGATTCAGTATTTATATTAACCACAACCACTACTGATTATGGTGGAAAATTAGCTAAACAAGCAGGTTCTGATGAAGTAATATCAAAACCCATGAAAAAAGATGAAATTTTGGAAATTCTTAATACTTATTTTGATGGGGAAAAATTTGATGTTTTTATAGATGCTACTCATCCATTTGCAGAAAATGCTACTTTAACAGCTATAGAAGTAGCAAAAATAGCTAATGTTAAATATATTCGTTTTGAAAGACCTGTCTTTGATTATTCATTTTATGAAAATATTTATTCAGTTGATTCTTTCAAAGAGATAGGGAAATTAATAACTTCTAATTTTAAATGTAAAAATATTCTTCATTTAGCTGGAGTGAATACTATAAAGTCAGTTTTAAATTCTAAGCAAATATCTAAAAAAAACTTTTTTGTTCGTGTTCTTCCAGTTAAATCATCTATTGAAAAATGTAATGATTTTGGAATTAATGGAGAACATATAATAGCTATGCAAGGTATATTTTCAAAAAATTTTAATAAAGAGCTAATGAAAGAATTTAATATTCAAGTTATTATTACAAAAGAAAGTGGTGATATTGGAGGAGTTCCTTCAAAAATAGCTGCTGCTCATGAGCTTGGAATTGATATTATTTTGGTTAATCGACCAAAAATACCTAATTTAAATGAAAATACTGTTGTTAATGATTTAAATCATTTGGAAGAAACTTTAAGTTTATTATAATGATATTATAACTTTATTATAATAATATATATTTTATATTTAATTTTATAAAATAATATATAATAAATTAAGATATAATAAAGATTTAAATTAAATATTTAATTAAATCCAATTAAGATATAGAAATATATATTATAAGAATATTTGGATATTTATAAAATATTAATAATAATTAGATATATAATAGATATAATATAATTTATAAATTTATAACTTAGAATTTAATTAAATATCTCACTCACAATTACACGAGCTTTTTTCATGATAATCAGAGAATTCCATCCAAATGACATTCGCAGAGTATATGAAATAGAGGAAATGTCTTTTATAGATCCTTATGATATTAATATACTTAAACAACTATTTGATTTTGGAGCAGGATTTCTAGTAGGTCAAATTGATAACAATGTAGTTGCTTATATTATTTTTTGGATAAATGATGAAAATAAAGGACATATTATTTCTTTAGCTGTTGATAAAAATCATAAAAGACAAAAAATCGCTTCAAAACTTATTAAAAGAGCTATAGCTACATTTATAGAGTTTAATATTTTTACAATAACCTTAGAAGTTCGAGCTAAAAGTAAAGAAGCTATTGATTTTTATAAAGCTATTGGATTTAAAAAAGATAAGTTTGTTTCAAATTATTATGAAGACGGTTCAGATGCATTTAAAATGTCTTTAAATTTTTTTGATGATTGGAGTGAATAGGATTATTAATAACAATAGACTAATTAGCTATTGTTAGGATTATTAAACTTCAAAAAACATAAATTAGTTTTTTTAATTAATAAATTTTAATAAGTTTACCTAGATTTTGATTCATAGGTATATTTTATTTTTTACTCATTAAGCTAATTAATTTTAAATTTATAAAATAATTAATTTTATTTTATTAGCATATATTAATTTTAAATTATTAGTATATTTTAATATTAAAGTCATAACATAATTTTCCATTCAAATTTATAATTTAAAAATTATCAAAATTTTTTTCATATACTATTAAAATACCAAAAGTATTTTAATTATACTAACTAAAAATAATATAGAAATAGGTAATGTAAATTAGTACTTGAGTAAATACTTATCTTTAAAGTCATTAATTTTCTTTAAATAAGTATTACTAAATTAGAATATAATAAATTTGGTATTTTAAAAATATGGTGATTTAATGGAAAATAGAGCTAATGCTAATAATACTAAAAACATAGCTAAAATAGCTTTAGAAGATGGAACTGTAATGAAAGGTGAAGCTTTTGGTCATGAAACTACAGCTACTGGCGAAATTGTTTTTTCAACAGGAATGACAGGGTATGTTGAAGGTTTAACTGACCCTTCATTTAAAGGTCAAATCTTAATGTCAACCTATCCTCTTCAAGGAAATTATGGTGTAAGTGACGAATGGTATCAGTCTGGAAAAATCCAAGTTGAAGGATATATTGTAAGAGAGGTATGCAAAGATCTTCCAATGCATGCTCCACAGAAGAATTTGGATGAGTTCCTTAAAGAATTTAAAATTCCAGGTATTAGTGGAATTGATACAAGAGACCTCACTATTAAAATTCGCGAAAAAGGAGCTATGAAATGTGCTATTACAACTGAAGAAGTTGATGATAGTGAACTTATAGCCCAAGCAAAAAATCAATTAAGCATTGTTGATATGGATTTAGTTCCACAAGTTTCAACTAAAGAAATAGTTTCATATGGAGAAAATAGTCCTCAAAAAGTAGCTATTATTGATTGTGGTGTTAAGAAAAATATACTTGAAGGATTTTTAAAACGAGATATTGATGTAGTCCTTTTCCCATATGATACAGATTATCAAACTATATTAGATTATGATGTAAATGGTTTGATGGTTTCTTGTGGTCCTGGAAATCCAGAAAGAGTCACAGAAACAATTGACACTCTTCAAAAAATAGCCAATAGGCTTCCTATTTTTGGGATTTGTATGGGTCAGCAGGTTATAGCTAAATCATTTGGAGCCAAAATTTATAAAATGAGATTTGGTCACAGAGGGGCTAATCAACCAGTTAAAGATCTTGAAACAGGTAAAGTTTTCATAACTTCTCAAAATCATGGATTTTGTATTGATGCAAATTCATTTGAGGATACTCCATTAAAATTAACTCAAATAAACCTTAATGATAATACTCCAGAAGGTTTTTCCCATGAAGAATTACCTCTTCATTGTATTCAGTACCATCCTGAAGCAGGACCTGGTCCTAATGACACAGATTTTAGATTTGATGAGTTTAAAGAAATGATGAAAAATTATTAGTGGATGATGAAAAATTTTTAATGATTATGAAAAATTATTAGTGATATTACTAATTAAATGAGGATTAAGATGCCAATTGATAAAGATATTAAAAAAATACTCATAATCGGTTCTGGACCGATTCAAATAGGTCAAGCAGCAGAGTTTGATTATTCAGGTTCACAAGCTTGTAAATCAATAATGGAAGAAGGAATTGAAACTGTTCTTATTAACAGTAATCCAGCTACAATCCAAACAGAT
>WRCI01000021.1 GCA_009784145.1 Methanobrevibacter sp. | reverse complement strand
TTTCTTCTCCACCAAAAAGACCATCTTCTTCCATTAATTTCCTAGCTACTAATAAATCTCCAACAGCAGTAGCTATTACTTCTCCACCATATTCTTTTGCTATATCATAAATAGCTTGTGAAGTAGCTACAGTTGTAACAATTAAATTTTTGGAGTTTTTGTTTTTATTATTTAATTTCACTTCTTTATTTTCTAGTTTTTCTTTTTTATTTTCTTTCTTTTCTTCTCTATTTTCTAGTTTTTCTTCTCTATTTTCTAGTTTTTCTTCTCTATTTTCTAGTTTTTCTTCTTTATTTTCTAGTTTTTCTTCTTTATTTTCTTCTTTAGAATCTTTTAGCATTTGTTTTTCAACTAATGAAAATGTTTTATCTCCAAGAACAAAATTGCCTTTTTCATCAATACAAATAGTTCTATCTGCATCACCATCATGAGCAATTCCAATATCTGCTTTAAGGTCTTTAACAGTAGCTATTAATTCTTTTAAATTTGGTTCAGTTGGTTCAGGATTTCTCCCTGGGAAAAATCCATCTGCTTGTGAGTTTAAGGTTATTAGTTCACAACCAAGTTTTTGCATTAGGTATGGAGATGTGAAACAACCTGCTCCAGAACCACAATCAAGAACAACCTTTAATTTAGCTTTTTGTATTGAATCCACATCTATTCTTTTTAGGATTTCTTCAATGTATTCTTCAATTATTGTATCATTTTTATAATAATTTCCTATAGAATCCCATGTGTTTCGTTTAGGTTCATCATCAAAATACATTTCTTCTATAGCTAATTCATCTTCATCTTTAAGTCCAATACCATATTCATCTACAAACTTTAATCCATTATATTTTGGAGGGTTGTGAGAAGCTGTTACAATAATTCCTCCATCATAATAATTTCTAACTGCATATTGGACAGCAGGTGTTGGAAGAATTCCAAGATCTATTACATCACAACCAGAGGATAAAAGTCCTGCAGCTATAGCATGTTTTATCATAGGTGTTGTTGTTCGAGTATCTCCACCAATAGCTACTTTTCCTTGAACAATTGACCCATAACTTGCAGCTAATCTTGATGCAAATTCAGGTGTTAAAACATCATTGGCTGTTCTTCTTACTCCAAATGTACCGAATAATCTTTTCATAATAATGACCTTTTAATTTTATTTGCTTTTTTATTTTATATATTATTATTTTATTATTATATCTATATTATCTAATTATCTATTATATATCTATTATATTATCTATTTTATTAAATTTTAGATTAAAAATAAGATTAATATATAAAAATTAAAATAAAAATAAGATTAATATATAGAAATTAGAATAAAAACAAGATTAGTGAATAAAAATTAAAAATAGAAAAGGATATAAATAATAAGAGAGAAAAAAGCAGAATTATAGTATATGATTGAAAAATAAGTTTAAAAATATTAAAAAGCTATAATAACCAATAACCAACTTTGTTATAAGCATATAAATCACATTGGTATTCAGTCCAATGCCAATTTAAAACATGACCCATTTCATGATAAACAACGAAAGGATCTTTATAAGCTATTATCACACGATTAATCCTTAAACGACCCATATAAGTGATTCCAAGAGTACGATCATCTCCAGCATAACCTTCATAAACAGCCACATATTTGTTTAATTCATTAATACTTCTTTGATATGCATTTATTGGATTAGAGTAATAAGCAACATTTGGACGATTAGAAGAAACAGAACCATTCCAATATACATATCGAGGAGTGGACTTTATCTTTATTGATTTTTTAAAAGAATTTCCAAGAGAATCATAAGTGTAAACACTTATTTTCAAGTTTCCAATCTCTTTATAGCTAAGTTTCCCATTTAAAGTCCAATTTTTTTTATTGGTATTATTATCATTATTAATAGCATGCTGTTTAAAATGGAAAGTATACCCTCTAACTTTTGCAATTACTTTTTTAGAAGATTTATCTGATGTAATTTCAAGGTGAAATTTATTACCTGCAGTTATTTTTTTAGTATTTGTTTTTAATGAAAAAACCTTTGGAGGTCTATTATTTACAGTAAAATAAGTAGAATTTTTGTAAATATTTTTTTTCCCATCTACAGCTTTTATTTTAAAAGTATATTGCCCTGTTTTATATTTTTTAGTATCTAAATAACAGTACCATTTATTTTTGTTTTTTTTAAATTCATAGCCCATTTTTTTAAATTTATGATTACTTTTTCCAATAATTGATCCAGAAACTTTTTTAATAGATTTATCTACAGACACAGTTATTCTAATTTTTGTCCCAGCTTTAAAAGTAGATTTAGATTTAGAAATATTTTTAATTTTAGTTTTTTGAATTAATTTCTGTTTTGAAGATGTAATCATATATTTTGAATTAGAATCATCATTATCTATTTGATTAGCAATTGATTTATCTATAGAAAAGTATATAGGACTCTCTCTAGAGATAAAATCATTTTCTGCAGCAGAAACAGCTCCTACTACAAATGTTAGGGATATTATTAAAGATAATATTAAAAATATTTTTTTATACACCTAAAACACCAGTCAAATACTTTTCTAATAGCTTAAAAACATTTTTATCACTTTAAAAATATTTTCAATAGTTTAAAAAGATTTTTATTATTTTAAAAAATTTTTAATAGCTTAGAAACAGTTTCAATAGTTTAAAAAGATTTTTATCACTTTAAAAACATTTTTAATAGCTAAATTACTCTTTTTTCACTTCTTAGGCAGTAGTTTTATTTATCAAAGAGTAAAAACATATATATTAATATAATATATTCTAAGGTATCACTTAATGATATATTATATATAATTCATGATTATTAAGCTTTTTCATATACTAACTTTATTTTAATTATCTCCTTTGAAAATAAAAAATAAAGATAAAAAATAAATAGTAAGTTATATCAATAAAAGAAATTATTTTTTTATTTTATTTTTCTATTTGTATTGAATTAGAGTTTGGTAAAATTATTCCCATCTGTGATTTAAATTCAGTTACAGTTCCAATTATTTTAACTTTTTTATTTTCAAAACTTTTTATATCCACCCCACTTTCTTTAAATTCTACCATCGTTGATTCAAATACCATTATAGTTATTCTTCCAGTACCATCAAATAATGTTAAAAAATAGCTTTTTCCACTTGAAGATTGCTTAACATTTTCTATTACTCCAGTTATAGCTACTTCTTCATCTATCATCCCACGATCAATATCTTCAACAGTTACATTTTTAGGTTCTATATTTCCTGCAAAAATAATCATTCCTATTAATCCAATTAATGTTGTAATTAAAGCCACTTTAAAGATTTTTTCATCAGTTATTTCCATTTATATCGCCTATTATATGATTTTTTAATAAAAGTTAATTTTTTTAGTAAATATTAATCCTTTTACTAAAGATTAATCTTTTTAGTAAAATTTTTTTATAATATAGTTTATTTTTATATAACAGCTTATTTTTCTATAACCTTATAAATATTATGTATTTTTAGAAATAAATTTTATTTGATGGTTTAATTTTTTATTAAACTAATTTTTTTATACAATAGTTAAAATTAAGATTAAAATGATATTTTTTATTTTAATGTAAAATTATTTTTTATTAAAATAACTTTTAAATGTGTTTTATTTTTTGTATCAAATTTTTTAAGTGAAAAATAATAAAAAATAATAATGTGATAAAGAAGGGGAAATAATAGAAATAAGAAGATATAGAAATAAAATATATAAAATTAAGATATATAAAATTAAGATATATAAAATTAATATAATGTAGAATTAGAATATATAGAATTAGGATATGTAAAATTAGGAGATATAGAATTAAGATAATATAGAATTAGGATATGTAAAATTAAGATAATATAGAATTAGGATATGTAAAATTAAGATATATAGAATAAAAAGGAAAAAAATAATATTAAAAATAATATTAAAAATAATAATAAAATTAAAATTAAAAAAGTTTAGAAAAATAGTATACAAACGTTTTCAACCTTTAAACATCGATGTCAATCGTTCAACAGTATCTATATCAGATAAACCTTTGTCTTCTCGGATTCTTTTAACAACTGGGAAACGTAATGAGTAACCTGCTTCATATTCTGGGCTTTTTACAATTTCACTATAAGCTATCTCAAGGATTATTTTCGGTTCTACTTTTATCTTTGTTCCTTTTGAGTAAATCTTATATTTATTCATCATATTTGTGAGTTTAGCTAATGTTTCATCATCTAAACCAGTAGCTACATGGGCAATGGTTTTTAAATTATCGCTTTTACTTTCTCTTACTGCTACCATATATGAACCAACAAAATTTGCTCGTTTACCTATACCATAAGTTCCACCAACAACTACTACATCTAATGTTTCCGGTTCTGCTTTGAATTTTAACATTTTTTTACCTCGTAAACCGGGGATATATGGTTCTTTAGGATTTTTTATCATGATTCCTTCATGACCTTTTGCAATTGATTCATTAAATAGTTCCACACCATCATCTATATTTTGAGGAGTAACTTTCACCATAGTACTAAGATTAATTTGATTGTTACTTGTATCAACAACCTTCTCAAGAGTTTGTCTTCTTATAGCTAATGGTTCATCAATCATAGATTTTTTAAAGTAAAGAAGATCAAAAAGATATAACTTAAGTGGAACATCTTCAATAGCTTTTTCAATATTATATTTTCGCCTTACTCTTTGTAACATATATTGAAATGAAACGGGTTTATTATTTTTTGTAGCTATAATTTCTCCTTCAGCTATGAAATCTTCATCTGGGAAAGCTTTTTTTATATAATCTTTTATTTCAGGAATAGCTTTACTAACATTTTCAAGACGACGAGTAAATAGATTAATTTCTTCTCCTTTTTTATGAACTTGTACTCTTATTCCATCATACTTTGTTTCACAAATAGCTTCTCCCATTTCTTCAACACTAATAGCTATTCCTTCTGATAGTTGAGCTAACATTGGTTTTACAGGTTTTCCTGGAGTCAAGTTTAGTTCTTTTAATCCCCCAATACCTTTTTCTTTAGCTACTTTAGCTACTAATCCTAAATCATTTGTTAACATATGGGCTCTATCAGCTACAGATTTTTCAATATTAAAAGCTTGAGATATAGCATCTCTTATAGTTCCTTCACCAACACCTATTCTTAACTCTTCAATAATTGTTCTTGAAATATATTTAGCTTCAGTACCTGTTGCTGATGAAAGAAGTTCTAAGACAATAGCTATTTTTCTTGAAGTTGATTTATCTCCAGAAATTTTAGCTATTTTTCTTAAGTTTGTAAATACAAAATCTATTTCTAAATCCTTAGAAAAAAAGGTGGTTTGTGACTTGTTTTTGTATAGTTTTTCACAAGCTCTTCCAATATCTCCTTCTTCTCGCACTGCATCTTCTACATTAGCTATTGACACACCAACCACATCAGATATCGCTTTCATAAGTAATTTATCAGCAAGACCTTGTTCTTCTTCACTCCATGGGGGAAATACTGTACCAAGAGCCATAAGCACAACTTTTGGAAGAGTTTCTAAATCAACTTCTTTGAAAAATTCAGCTAATATAGCTGTTTTTTCTAATCGTTTTGGTGTTGCAGTCAATGCTTCATAAACATCAACTAATTTCTGATATTTCATTTTATCCTTCTTTGAATTGAGATTAAATTTGTATATTATTTTATTAATATAAATTAAACTTATAATTATTATATTAATATTTTTATTTATAGTATATTTATTATTTTCTTATATTTTTTAATTATTTTAGTTATTTATATATCATTATTTGAAAAAATAAAAGTTCTTTTTTTTAGTTATTTGATATAAAATTCTTTTTTTCTTTAAAAACTTTTTAGTTAAACCATAACTTTTTTATACTTGGTTAGACATATATAATATTATAATTATATAAATAATACAATAATTATATAAATAATTAGTTGTGATTAGTTCATATTACAAAAGTGAGTCCGAGAGCAGCAATCTCTCATAAAAAACTGCAGTTCGTTTTTAAAATAATGTGTGTGAAAAATAAATTATATGGTTGAACCGTAATTGATTTTTATATAGTTTATTTTTATAAAATATAATTATATGATTCTTAAAATGTAATTATATGATTCTTATAATGTAATTATATGATTCTTAAAATAGAGTAATATGGAACATTAACTGAAAAACAATTAAAAATTTGATAAAATATTTTAGAGTATATTGGATAATTATATGGTGAATCTCATTCATCAATTGTTTTAATCTTTTTTTAAATCTTTATAATGAAAGGTATAAAATTAGCACACACTTTTATCATCTATTATCTGATTATTTTGGTATATAAGAATGAAATATATAAGGAGATGAAGAATGACGATAAACATGAAGAAAACAATAATGTTGATTTTAATAGTATTCTCGTTGTTTATGATAATAGGATCAGTTAGTGCAGCAGAAATAACATCAAGTAATTTTAAAAAAACTATTGAAGATACATCTTCAGGTAAGACTGTAACATTAAAATCTGGAACAGAATATAGCCTAAATCCAGATAATGTTAACATTACTATAAATAAAACTATCACGATAAAAAGTTCTAGTTCATCAAAAAATGCAATAATAAACTTAAACGGTAATGGCAGAGCATTTGAAGTAAGAAATGGGGGGGATTTGACCCTTATAAACATCACATTAAAAAATGGGAATGCTTATGAAGGTGGTGCAATCTATAATTATGCTGGTAGTGTTACTTTAACTGGTTGTACTTTTACAAATAACACAGCTACTAATGGTGGTGCAATCTTTGGTTTTGGTGATGAGAATGAAGATGTTGGAAAAATTATTAAGGCTACTTTTACTGTTAAATCTTGTACTTTTACAAATAACATAGCTACTGGGGATGGTGGTGCAATTTACAATTTGGAGTTTAGTATTTTAACTGTTAAATCTTCTACTTTTACAAAGAACATAGCTACTCGTTCTGGTGGTGCAATCTACAATGATTTTAGTGATATTACTTTAACTGGTTGTACTTTTACAAAGAACAAAGCTGGTGATGATGGTGGTGCAATCTACAATATTGGGAGTAGTACTATTTTAATTGCTTGTATTTTTAGAGAAAACACTGCTTATAATGGTGCTGCGATTTACAATGGTGAATATAATAAGTTAAATGCTAAAAATTGTACTTTTACAAAGAATACAGCTAAATATGGCGATTATGGTGGTGCAATCTACAAGTTTAAAGATTCTAAACTTACTTTAACTGGCTGTACCTTTGATACTACTAAAAAACCAGATCTTAAAATAACTAAGATTACTAGAAAAGGCAATTATCGCTATGTTTTTGTTAAAAATATTGGTAAGAAATCTGCTGGTAAAAATACTTTAGGAGTTTATATTGGTAAAAGATTGATTAAAGAAGTTACTGTTAAAGGAATTGCTATAGGTAAAACTCATAAAGTTAGGGTTTTTATTCCTAAAAAGTTTAGAACTGGGGTTAAAACTTTTAAAGTTGATATTAAGAATGTTGTAAAAGAAAGTAATGAGAAAAATAATTCTTTTAAAGCCAAATAATCAAATAACTATATTAGATTATTATTCATTATTTCTTTTTATTTATTTTTTTCATTTTATAATAATACTTTTTGCTAGTTTTTGAGTGATTTGCACCAGTAACAGCATTATACAATCCAAAAATGAGGGATGAAATAACTAAAAAGAGCTTATAAATGTAATATTAATTCGGTACTCTTAGTTTCATTAATTACCTTTAAAAAATAATTAATTATAGCCAATAAATTAGCTATAATATTTGTTCAAATCTATCTGCAGTTACCTTACAGATTGGACATTTTCCAGGAGGTTTTTCTCTACTACATAAGTATCCACAAACTTTACATCTCCAGATTGGGAATTCCAAATCAAGTATTGTAGGACCTCCAGTACTTTTGTCTTGTTTTTCTACATTTTTAGATTTAGCTTTTAACACTTTTAATCTTCTATCTGGTATTGATTTTAATTTTTGCTTTCCATCAAGAACATTTTGATTAACATAAAGTGCACAAAAACATGCTCCATAATCATTTAAATCATCGTCTCTGTAATCACAAGGACAAACTAAATCGAGATCTTTTTCTTTATCTCCAGATGCTAATCTACAAGGACAAGCCCCATACCCATATCTTTCAATATTAACATCAATATTTTCAAGTAACATCTCAACAAATTCAACATCTGGACTAACATTGTATCCAGTTTCTTCTGATTCTTTTTTAAATTTTTCATAAGCTTCGCCCATGAAAATCACCTCAAAAAATAATATTTAGCTATTTCAGAGAAACAATATATTTTATTACTATAAAAAATAATTATTTTATCTATTAATTAGCTGTTATTTTAGTTAATCTAGTTATTATTTTAGCTATATTTTATCTATTACTTTAGCATAATAGGATTTATTTTTTTATCCTATTTTAAACATTTATCCTAATTTAGATTCGATTTTTTCTTTTTCAAATCCAATAATAACATCTGAATCATTTATGATTAATGTTGGGAATGAAACGTCTGGGTTGAATTTTTCAAGAGCTTTAACAGCTTCTTCTCTTTCATCTCCAGTAGTTAAATCTACATAGATATAATCATATTCGACTTCAAGGTCTTCAAGTAACATTCTTACTTTTTTACACCAACCACAAGTACTTAGAGCGAATAAAACTACATTTCCCTTATTTTCACCGTCTTCATGTTTTAAATCCATTTTTTAACTTCCTTTATTAATTTTTTTAAAATATTTTCATACTATACTTTAACAATTAATATTATATTTAATATTAATAGTTGTATTGTTTTTTATATTATATTAATTTTTTCTATTTATATAACCTAACTAGAAGTAGTTTTAAAAAAGGATTAAATTGAAATATTTTTTTTCAAAATGGAAATAATTCTTTTTTTAAATGAAATAGAATGGTTTTTTAAAAATATGTTAATCTTTATTAAATATTCTTAAAAATCTTCTTTGGCTATTCTGATTGCACAGTATTCTCCACACATTGAACACATGTCTTCTTCTTCAACAGGACAGCTTTCTCTGTATTTTTTACATTTTTCACTATTAAATGCAAGGTCAAATTGTTTTTCCCAATCAAAAACTTTTCTCGCATTTGCCATTTCTATTTCTTTGTCCCATGCAGAAGGTAAACTTTTTCCAACATCAGCTGCTTGAGCAGCTATTTTAGAAGCTATAACTCCTTCTTTCACATCTTCAAGATTTGGAAGGGATAAGTGTTCAGCTGGTGTAACATAACATAAAAAGTTAGCTCCTGCTTGAGCTGCAATTGCTCCTCCAATAGCTGAAGTAATATGGTCATAACCTGGTGCAAGGTCAGTAACTATAGGTCCAAGCACATAAAAAGGAGCACCATAACAAAGTGTTTTTTGAATTTGCATATTTGCAACAATTTGGTTCATTGGAACATGTCCTGGCCCTTCAACCATTGTTTGAACTGAAGCATCTTGAGCTCTTTTTACTAATGTTCCAAGATTTACAAGTTCCTGTACTTGAGAAATATCTGTTGCATCTAATAAACAACCTGGACGTAAACCATCGCCTAAACTAAGAGTAATATCGTATTCATAAGCTAACTCTAAAATATAATCATAATTTGAATAAAGTGGATTTTCAAGGTCGTTATGGAGAATCCAACTAGCTAAAAATGTCCCACCTCTACTTACAATCCCCATAGTTCTTTTTGCTTTTTGTAATTTTTCTACAAGGTCTTTGTTTATTCCACAATGTAAGGTCATAAAATCAATGCCTTCTTTGGCTTGATTCTCAATAGCTTTAAACATGCTTTCTTCACTCATATCTATTATAGAGTTACCTTTCATTTGGCAAGATACAGCTGCTTCATAGATTGGAACAGTTCCTATTGGAACATCTATTACAGATATTATTTCTTTTCGAAATTCATTTAAGTTTTCTCCAGTACTTAAATCCATAACTGCATCTGCACCATATTCAACAGCTACTTTAGCTTTTTCCACTTCAAGTGAAAGGTCTTCCATTTTAGAAGAAGATCCTATATTTGCATTGATTTTAGTTTTTAAACCTTCTCCAATACCACAAGGTTTTGACTTGCTATTGATATTTTTTGGTATTACAACTTTACCATTAGCTATTAATTTTATAAGTTTTTGAATAGGAATATTTTCATATTTAGCTACTATTTTAGCTTCTTCTGTCGCATTGCCTTTTCTGGCTTCTTTCATTTGAGTCAATTTTATACCTCGTGACTTATTAAATATTTATTTGAGTAATATTTATTTGAACATGTTTAATATAATTATTATTTTTATCTATTTTTATTATTCTTTAATTTTATCTATTTTTATTTAATTTTATCTATTATTTTTTGTGTATTATTTAGCTTCTTATGCATGATTTAGTTATTCAACTAATCATATTAATGGGCTTGGCAATTTTGGATCTTTTTTAGCTGTCATTCCACCTATTTTTTCAACTCTTAATTCTAAGAATTCTTTTCCTTTTTCTGTAACTCCATAGATTGGAATTGATTCTCCTACTTTTTTAATAGCTATTTCCTCGCCGATATCTCTAATTGGTTTAGATGCACATGCAGTTACAACATCACAATAATTAAATAATTGTTCTGCTTCTTTTTTATCAACACCAGTACTATGAACAGCAAAAATATAAATGTTTATATCCTTATCATTTTCTTCATTGTATGTTTTTTCTACATCACGAATTGATGATGCATCTTCTGAATCTACAATTGTTACTGCAATATTTTTATATCCTTTATTTATACATAACTGAATTCCTGCAATTTGATCGATTATAGCTATTTCTGGGTTTAAAACATTTTCTTTTCCTATTTTTTCTATTACCTCAGGCATTACTGTAGTTCTAGCTAAACCTGAAACACGACCTCCAATTCCTTGAGCCATTTCTCCATCAGTTACTATTACAGTTCCACAACCTTCACAAACCATAATTGCACAGTCAATTATATTTTCCTTAAGAAGAGTTGATAGAGTTTCAGAAATTCCAAATGATAAAAAGTCTTTCATTTTTACTTGGCGATTAGGAGAACACATTCCAAAATCATGTATTCTAAATTCCATATTTTCTTTTATTTTTTCTTTAGTTAATTTTTCAATTCCTCTATGTTTATGAAAAAGAGGACAGTATTCAATTTTAGGATCTCCAACTTCAATTACTTTTCCATCTCGGATTATAATTGTAGCTTTTCCCATAGCTTCTATAATATGTTCGTCCATTTTATTCCCTCTATTAATAATATTTTAATGTTAAATAGTTCTTTTTGATATTTTTTATAATTTTTTTAAATTATTTTATATTTTTATAATTATTTTTTATAATAATAATTTTTACAATGTAATAATTTTTTAAATATTTTATATTTTTATAATATATTTAATTATAATAATAATTTTTATTATTTTATAATTATTTTTTATAATAATTTTTGTATTTATATATTATTTAAATTATAAATTATTAAAATATATTATTTTATAATTTATTCTATTTTTGCTTTTATTTATTATTATATATTTTTAAAATGTTCATTCACTATTTTAGTAGCTATTATTCCACCAATTATTCCAATTATAAGTCCAACTAAAACATCAAATGGATAATGGACTCCAACATATATTCTTGAAAATCCAACAATAATTGCTATGGGAATTAATAACCAAGCCAACTTAATAGATTTATCCTTAATGTTTAGTGACCAATTAAGACCAACTGCAATTGCAAAAGTGAATATATTTCCAGTGTGTCCTGAAGGAAATGAATATGGGTCATTTTCAGTTACTAAAAGATGAACTGAATCTAAAGCTATAAAAGGTCTAGGTTCAGCTACTATAATTTTTATAATAGAAATCACACTATCTGTAAATGCAAGAGCAATTAATCCTATGATACTTAGATGGATAATATTCTTGTTTTTTTTAACTATTCCATAAACTAACACAAGAAAACAAATAGCTAATGTTGTTTGTAAAGCTCCTAAACCTGTGATAATAGGCATTATAAAATCAAAAAAGCTATTTTGTAAATTGTGATTTATGAAATAAAATAATATCACGTTTATTTCCATTATTTGATTGTAAAGTATACTTAATTTAATCAACCCATAATTCTTTATTTTATTAAAGTAATCTTATTCTATTAGTTATATATTTTATAATTGTATAATTTTATAGTTGTATATTATATTCTAATAATTGTATTTATTTAACAATCATATTATATTTAGTAATCTTGTATTTATTTTAATAATATGTATATTATAGTATATTTATTTCAAATATTAATATAAAAATTAATAAAAGTATTACTATAAATTAATAAAAAAAATGAGAATCTATTGAAACAGATTCTCACTTTTTAACTTGTAGTGTTTGTATTAGTTTCATCAGGAGATGGGTAATACTCTCTGATTCAGTGAAGTTTGATGATAAAGTATGAATACAGCAAATCAGACAATTACAACAACAATTGTTTTTTTACATTTGAGCTAGTAAAACCTATCTCCGTCATTTGAATTTGTTTTGAACATTTTTGAACATATATTTATTATCTAGAGATATTGAACCATATCTCCGTCATCTGAAACTGGTTTGACCTTTTCCATAGCTTTGTTAAAGTATTTCATAGTTACTTCTTCAGCTTCAATATTGTCTCTTAATGTTAACATTGCAGCTTCACGACACACTGCCTCAATATCAGCACCAACATAACCATCAGTTTCATTAGCTAATTTTTCAATATTCACATCATTGGAAAGTGGCATGTTTTTAGTATGCACTTCCAAAATTGCAAGACGCCCTTCTTTAGATGGATTATCTACTTTAATATGTCTATCAAATCTTCCAGGTCTCATAAGTCCTGGATCAATAATATCTGGTCGGTTTGTTGCTGCAATAACAGCTACATCTTGTAATTCTTCCATACCATCGATTTCAGTAAGCAGTTGGTTAACTACTCTTTGAGTTACACCAGAATCTCCACTACCATCTCCCCTCACACTAGCTATTGAGTCAATTTCATCAAAAAAGATAACGGTAGGTGCAGTTTGTCTAGCTTTTCTAAACACTTCTCTTACACCTTTTTCAGATTCTCCAACCCATTTGGATAATAGTTCTGGACCTTTTACTGCTATGAAGTTAGCTTCACTTTCATTAGCTACTGCTTTAGCTAGTAAAGTTTTACCAGTACCTGGAGATCCAAATAATAGTGTCCCTTTTGGTGGTTTAACTCCGAATTTCTCAAAATTTTCTGGATATTTTAATGGCCATTCAATAGCTTCTTGTAACTCTTGTTTTGCATTATCAAGACCTCCAATATCATCCCATTTAACATCTGGAACTTGCACTAATACTTCTCTAAGAGCAGATGGTTGAATTTCTTTAAGTGCTTTTTTAAAGTCATCTTTAGTTACAATGATTTTTTTCAATGTTTCTTGTGGTATTTCTTCATCACCTTTTATATCTGGGAGAACTCTTCTTACCACTCTCATAGCTGCTTCTTTACACAATGATTCAAGGTCCGCCCCTACAAATCCATGTGTTGTATCAGCTATTTCATTTAAGTCCACATCATCATCTAATGGCATTCCACGTGTGTGGATTTCCATTACTTCTTTCCTCTCCTCACTATCAGGAACTCCGATTTCAATTTCTCTGTCAAATCTTCCAGGTCTACGAAGAGCAGGATCAAGTGAATCTGGTCTATTGGTTGCTCCAATAACTACAACTTGCCCTCTTGATTTAAGCCCATCCATAAGAGTAAGTAACTGAGCCACAGTTCTTCTTTCAACTTCACCTTGAGTTTCTTCTCTTTTTGGTGCAATTGCATCTATTTCATCTATAAATATGATAGATGGTGAATTTTCTTCAGCTTCTTCAAAAAATTCTCGAAGGTTTTCTTCTGAACCTCCAACATATTTACTCATAATTTCAGGTCCATTAATTAAAATGAAATGAGCATCACTTTCACTAGCTACTGCTTTAGCTAGTAAAGTTTTACCAGTACCTGGAGGGCCATGCATTAAAACTCCTTTTGGAGGTGCGATGCCTAACCTTTCAAATAGTTCTGGTCTTTTAAGAGGAATTTCAATCATTTCTCTTACTTTTTTAACTTCTTCTTTTAATCCACCAATGTCTTCATAGCTAACATCTATTACATTTTTAACCCCTTCAATTTTTGAAAGGTCTACAGGTGCTGCTTGAACTTCTACTTGTGTATTTGGACCAATTCTAACAATTCCTGGAGGATTAGTAGAAACAACGGCTAATTTTATTTCACCAAGTGGAGCAACATTCATCATGCCTCGTATCACATCATCAATGAGTCCTCCACCAATACCAGGTTGTGGTATAGGTGGCCGACGACTACCAGAACCTAAAACAACAATGTCTCCTTTACTCATTACTTGGTTTGCAAAAGCTCCACGAAGATCACCTCTAATGCTTATTTGATGCTCAACAGGTGCTAAAACAACTTTTTTAGCTTCTTTAACCTCAGCTTTTCTTACTTTAATTTCTTCACCAATGGATGCTCCTGCATTTTTTCTAATGGTTCCATCAATTCTAATAACTCCCAG
>WRCI01000020.1 GCA_009784145.1 Methanobrevibacter sp. | reverse complement strand
TAAATAATATAATATAATAAATTCTAAAATATATTTTACTATTATTTTTATAGTAAATTCTACTTTATAGTAAATTCTAAATTCAATTATATATTTATAAATTTAAAATTAAATTAATTGATATATTTATAAATTATATATTATAATTTAATTATACTATTATATTTGATATTTTATAAATCATTAAATTTAATAATTATTAACTAAATAGGTGCTTTTATGTCAGCAAAGAAAGAAATAGCTATGTATGCAATAATAATTATTGTAGGATTGTTAGTAGCTCAACACATGAATGTTGTAGTTTCTGAAAGTATGGAACCTGTTTTTTTCAGAGGAGATATTGTAGTTGTTGAAAAAACAAATTTCCTTGGAATTCAGGAATTTAATCCAAATGATGCGAAAGTAGGAGATATAGTTGTATATAATGCTGTGTGGTTCCCAAATCCTGTTATTCATAGAATTATAAATGAAACAACCGTAAATGGATCTAAACATTTTGTAATTAAGGGAGACAATAATCCTGTTCCAGATCCTTATTATGTATCCCCAGATCAAATAACTCAAAGAGTGCTAATGGTCGGTGATCACCCATTTATAATACCAAAAATAGGTTATATAACTATATGGTTAAGAGGATTGTAATAAATGGATTAATAATAAATGATTTAAAGTAAATGATTTAATTATAGCTAAAAAGGGTTCTGTTTTTCATCCTTTAGTTTTATATTTTATTCATTAATTTTTATATTTATCCATAAATTTTTATATATATAAATTATGAATATACAAGAAGTTTTTATATATAATAAATTTTTGTATGTAGAATAAGTTTTTATATATAGAATGAATCTTTATACATACAGTAAATCTTTATATAAACAAAGAAGTCTTTATATATACAACAAATCTTTATATATATAATAATTTTTTTATTTTTAACTAATTTTATAATTTAAATAATTATTTTTCTAAACATGGTGAATTATGTACTTTGAAATCAAAAATGAAGCTTTAAATTCTTTAAAAACAAGCATCAAAAAGTTAAACTATGAAGTTCCACAGGATATAAAACTTGAATTTCCACCAAATCCAAAGATGGGTGATTTAGCCAGTACTGTTTCTTTTCAATTAGCTAAAAAATTAAAAATGTCACCAATGGATATTACCAATAAAATCATGGAAACAATTGAAATTCCAGAGATATTTGAAAAAGTAGAAGCTAAAGGTCCATATATGAACTTTTTTATTAACTATAACACTTTTTCAAAAAAACTCTTTGAAACAGTAGATGATGGTTATGGAAAACTCCCATCAACTGGTAAAAAGATTATTTTAGAACATACTTCAGCTAATCCAAATGGACCTCTTCATATTGGTCATATTAGAAATGCAATTATAGGAGATTCTTTAAAACATCTTCTTAAAACAGCAGGGAATGATGTTGATACTCAATATTATGTTAATGATATGGGTCGCCAAATAGCTATGATTGTTTTTGGAATAAAAAAATTAGGTTTAAGTATTGATGAAGATTTAGCTAATCTTTACACTGAAAATTCTAAAAATAGCAAAAATAATTCTAAAAATAGCAAAAATAATTCTAAAAATAGCAAAAATAATTCTAGTAATGATAAAGTTCTTAATTTAGATGACAAAATTCCTAATTTAGACGACAAAAGTCTTAATTTAGACGATAAAATTGATCATCAAATTGGTAATCTTTATTTTAAAGTAAATCAGCATATAAATACTAACGATGATGAAAAAATAGAGGTTGATAATTTAATCAAATCTTATGAAAGTGGAGGAAACCCAGACCTTGATAAAGTATTTGAAAAAGCTGTTAATAATTGCCTTTTAGGTGTAAAAGAAACTTTAGCTAAACTTAACATTGAACATGATGAATTTGTTTGGGAAGGTCAATTTGTTAGAAATAAAGATGTAGATATGGTGGTAGATGGTTTAATAGCCACTGGTCGTACAAAAAAAGAAGAAGTTTTATTTTTAAATCTTGAAGACTTTGGAATTGAAAAAGAACTTGTTCTTAGAAGGTCTGATGGAACTTCACTTTATTCAACAAGAGACTTAGCTTATCATACCTGGAAATCAAATCAAGGAAATATTGTTCTTGATGTTTTAGGTTCTGATCATAAGTTAGCTATTGAACAAATCAGTATAGCTTTAGAATTATTAAAAGAAAAATCTCCTGAAGTAATATTTTATGAATTTATCAATCTTCCTGAAGGATCAATGTCTACAAGAAAAGGAATTTTTATTTCTGTGGATGAACTTGTAGAAGAAGCTATATCTCGTGCAAAAGACGAAGTTAAATCTAGACGTTCAGATTTACAAGAAGAAGACATAGCTAAAATATCTGAAGAAATTGGTATTGGAGCTATAAGATACTATATTTCACGAATATCTCCAGAAAAACACATTACTTTCAAATGGGATGAAGCTCTTAGCTTTGAGAGAGGATGTGCTTCTATTCAATATGCTCATGCCCGTGCTTGTAAGCTACTTGAAAAATGTGGTCACTTCAATACTGAAGAATTTAAGCTTAATATAGGAAATGATAAACTTGAAGAAAATTGGACTCCAAATGAGATTGAAATGGATCTTATTAGGATGATAGCTAAACTTCCAATAATAGTTGAAGAATCAGCTAATATTATGAGAGTTCATCCAATTGCACAATATGTCCAAGACCTTGCAAGTGCTTTTAATAAGTTTTATAAATCAGAACAAGTCATTGGTTGTGAAACAGAATCAGCCAGACTTTTGTTAGTTGATAAAACAAGGATAGCTATTAAAAATAGTTTGAAGCTATTAGGAGTAGCTGCTCCTAATAAAATGTGATTTTTTTATTATTAGTTTTGTATTTTTTAATTTATTTTTACATTTTTTTAATTTATTCTTATCTTTTTTTATTTTATTTTTTATTTTCTATCTTATTTTATATTTTTTTAATTTTAATTTAATCATTGTTTTTAAAAAATAAGTATAAAATATATTTTATTTTAGAATTAAAGATTTAATAACAATTATATTATAAAATAAATATATAATTTTTTAATTAAAGAGAAATAAAAGATATAATACATGATAAATATAATATAAATAAAATATAGTAATATATAAAAAAAGGAATTTTAATAAAATTAGCTTTCAAAATATAATAAAATAAATAAAAAGTTTATTTCAAAAGATGATACATTATAGCTTTTTGAGCATGTAACCTATTTTCAGCTTGATCTATGACTACAGATTGTTTTCCATCTATGACTTCACTAGTTACTTCTTCCCCACGAATAGCTGGTAAACAATGCATGAATATTGCATCTGGATTAGCTAATTTCATAAGTTCCTCATTAACTTGGTATTTTTTGAGGTCTTGTCTTCGTTTTTTTGACTCTTTTTCATCACCCATACTAATCCAAACATCAGTATATACTGTAGTAGCATGTTTTACAGCAAGTTCTACTTCATCTGTAATAATGATATAAGAGTCATTTTCTTCAGCTATTTTTCGAGCAATATGAACTATTTTTTCATCTGGTTGGTAGTTTACAGGACATGCAACGGTTATATTCATTCCCAAACAAGCACAGATTAAAATAAGAGAATTACAAACATTGTTACCATCTCCAAGATAAGCAAACTTACCATCAAAGTTTCCAAGATGTTCTTTTACAGTTAACATATCTGCAAGAGCTTGACAAGGGTGTTCAAGATTTGTAAGACCATTGATTATTGGAACATCCGCTTCTTTTTCGAGTTCTACCACATCAGAGTGTTCAATAGCTCTTATCATTATTCCATCAACATATCTGCTTAATACTTTAGCTGTATCAGAAATAGGTTCTCCTCTACCCATTTGAATTTCATCACTTGATAAAAATAGAGGGTATCCACCTAACTCATGTATTCCAACTTCAAAAGAAACTCTTGTTCTTGTAGATGATTTTTGGAATATCATAGCTAATGATTTATCTTTAAGAGGTTTTCCTTCAATCTTTCCATCTTTAAAGCTTTTAGCTAAATCCAGTATTTCAAAAATTTCATCTTTAATGTCAGTAATTGATAAGAGACTCTTCATTTTATTTTCCTCACTTTCTTTTGTTGAAACTTTTATTTATGTTTCTTTTATTATTTAAAATAATATTATAATATATAGATTAAATCATTATAATGTATAGATTAAATCTTAAAAAATATAGATGAAATATTAAAAAATTAATTTTTTTAAATTATCATATATTTCAAAATAATATCTTATTGAAAAATGAATTATGAAGCTTTAAATTTTGAATATAATTTTATAAAATATCTTATTTTACTATAATTCAACACTAAATTTTTTTATATGTAAATTATGAGTTTATATATAAATATTCAACAAAGTCAGTACTGAAAATTGAGTTTAATATTGTATTATAAATTTATATTCGAATTTATTCACAGTACTCAAATTTATTCATAGTATTAGAATTTATTCATAATAGTAATGTTTTGATACTCACCAACATTTTCATGCGAAACATTTATATATGAGTAAAAACATAATATAATATGGCAAGTGTAATTACTTCAATAGTTATTGTAACTATTTGGATAATTATAATTCATGCCATTAAAAAACAATAAACTCTCAAAGTATATAATTTACGAGGTGATTTCTATGAGAGACCATAAAAACTTTATTATTTTTGATTTTAGTCCCTGGTTGTCTAATAGATGTTTTTGAAGATGTAATTATCTAAAAAACAGATAAGACAATAGAAACTTAATATGTTTTAAAAATTTTTTAACTCTGTAATTATTAATGTTAGAGTTGATTTAATAATATTATAGTTAATTGTATTATTTAATTTCATGACAATAATAAATAATACCTTCTCTAATTGTTGAAAAAAATTAATCTTACAAAATCTACTATAATATTATTTATTTAGAACGTATATTAAAAGAGTTTAAGTTGTGAGAGGATAAAAAACTATTTTTTCTCTCATATAAATACATATTTTATAATTTTTATTTAAGCAATTAATATAGTAAATAAATTGTATGAATTATAATCATAGTTTTCGATTATGAAATCATAGTTTTCGATTATGAAATCATAGTTTTCGATTATGATTTTTTATATAATTTATTATATTCTATTATAAAGGAAGGTGATATTATTAATAAAATATTGGGAATTTTACTATTTGCAATAATGGTTGTTAGTTCAGCTAGTGTTGCTTTTGCTATAGATAATGTTGATGAGTATCCTGATGATAATCATGGGGATTATGGACCTTATATAAGTAATGTTGTTAATAATCCTGATGGTGATGGTTCTAGGTTTGATGGACTTATTATGAATAATGTTGATGATTCTGGCAATGATAATGATAGACTTGGCAATATTGCCATTAGTAGACCAGATACTGGTAATCTTTATGCTACTGTAACTGTTAATAATGAACAACAAACAACTGATGCTACTCTCCAAAATTCTAATGAAGTCAAAGAAGACGATAATCTTGAAAAAGCTAAAGTGGACAATAATGACAACGATGCACCAGAAAACCCTGAAAGTTCTAATGATTCTAAAGTCGATGCCGATGCAAAAGATTCTGCTAGTGCTAATGAAGATATTGTAGGGTCTGCTAAATCTGATATGAAAAATACAGGTTTGCCTGCTGGAATTATAGTTTTACTCATATCTGCACTTTTAATAGCAATAAGAATAAAAAAATAATTTGAAAGAATTTTGTAATGCTTATTCATTATATTTTTAGCATTATACAATTATATTATATTTTTGATTTATTCTTCATTTTTTTATTTTATTTATTCTTCATTTTTTTATTTTATTTAATTTAAATTTTTATTTTTTTTAAAAATAAGCCATTTATCCTTTTTTTTGAACTTATTTTTTTAGCTTAGCCACGAATTTTTTTCATATGATCTATTCTTTTTTGGATTAATTCTTTTGTTCCAATATCTCTTCTATGATATAGGTTTCCTTTTGCATATTCACAGGCTTTTTCAGCTATAGCTTCACTTTCTTCTATTGTATCAGCTATACCTACAATTCCAAGAGCTCGTGATGAGGTAGTATAGACTTTATCATCTTCTTTTTGATTAACAGCTGCATAGAAAATTTTTGCTCCAATGGAATTTATTTTATCTTCATCTATTTCTAAAATTTCATCTCCATAGATTGTTTCTGGATAACCATCTGGTACAATGTATTTACAAACTGATGCTTTTTCTTCAAATTCTAAAGTATCTAAAGTTCCATCTATAATAGCTTTACATACTTCAATCATAGGTGTTTTCATAAGTGGAAGTACATTCATAGCTTCAGGATCTCCAAACCTTGCATTATATTCAATGAGACGAGGACCACTTGATGTGAGCATAAATTGTCCATATAAAATTCCTTTGTAAGGTTTTGCTTCTTTAGCTATAGAAGTTATTGTTTTTTCCATAATTTCTACTGCTTTATCATACTCTTCTTGTGATAAAAATGGAAGAAGACCATTTGCATCTGAATAAGATCCCATTCCTCCAGTAATTGGACCGCCTCCTCCTTCAAAAGCACATGGGTGATCTTGAGCTGCTGGCATTGGTGCAAGGTTTTTTCCATCAGAAAATGCTTGTAAAGTAAATTCTTCTCCTATAAGCCGTTCTTCAATAATTACTTGTGGAAAACCCCCCATTTTAGTATCCATAACTTTTTTTGCATATTCTTTAGCTTCATTGTTATCTTTAAGATGTTCACCTACAATTTTAACTCCCTTTCCTCCAGTTAGACCAACTGGCTTAATAACCACATCTTTTTTGAAATTATCTAGGAAATTTTCAATATCTTCATAGTTATCAAATACTTTATAAATCAAAGATCCTTCAATATTATACTTTTCAAAAAGATTTCTCATAAATGATTTATCTGTTTCAATTTTAGCTACTTCCATATTTGGACCAACACATTTTATCCCATTTTTTTCTAATTCATCTACAATACCTTTTCCAAGAGGACCTTCTGGACCAATTACAGCAATTTCAATATTATTATTGACAGCATATTCAGCTACAGATTTAATATCTCCTTCATCTCCTTGTTTAAAAGTAGATATTTTAGCTATACCTGGATTTTTATTTGACATATATGAGTAAAGTTCACAATCATCTTTTAATGATTCACAAATAACATTTTCTCTTGCACCTGTTCCAACAACTAAAACTTTCATTTATAATTCTCCAAAAATTATTTTTATATTATTTTTTTTATTATAAGATTTTGTATAATTTATTTTTTTTAATAATTTTTTATTTTATAAAAATTTATTAAATATATTATATGTTTTACAATATATTATATAATTTTATAAAATAATTTATTTTAAGATTTTACAGTTATACTTTATTTTACAGTTATGCTTTTTTATTAATAATTAAAAAATAATTATTTATATAGTAATTGTCAAAAAATTTCATACTAATACATTTATATAATCTTTAAATATATAATAATATATTATAAATTATTAAGTTATTCATTCTTAAAAATAATTAAAATAAAAATCTTCAAATTTTAGGTGTTTAAATGAGAGGCGGAGAAGCTATAATCAAAACCCTTATAGAACAAGGTGCAGACACAGTTTTTGGATATCCGGGAGGCCAAATACTTCCTTTTTATGACATGATTTATGATTCTGATTTGAATCATATATTAGTAAGGCATGAACAAAGTGCAGCCCATGCTGCAGATGGTTTTGCCCGAGCTAGTGGAAAAGTAGGAGTATGTATAGCTACTTCTGGTCCAGGAGCTACTAATCTTATTACTGGAATAGCCACAGCTCATATGGATTCATCACCAATTATAGCAATTACTGGACAAGTTCCAATTCATCTTATTGGCAAGGATGCTTTTCAAGAAGTTGACATGCTTGGATTATCCATGCCTATAACAAAACATGCTTATCAACCTAAAAATGCTGATGAAATTCCATCTCTTGTGAAACTCTCATTTGATATAGCTTTAGGTGGTCGTCCAGGTCCTGTTGTTATTGATGTTCCTAAAAATGTTCAGGAAGAAGAACTATCTGAATATGTTGTTGATGTATTTAAAACACCTGGTTATAATCCTACAATTAGAGGAAATCCTAGACAGATTAAAAAAGCATCTAAATTAATAACAATGGCAGAAAAACCAGTTATTTTAGTTGGTGGAGGACTTATAAGTTCTGAAGCTAGTGATGAATTAATAAAATTTTCAAACCTTTGTAAAGCCCCAGTCACCACAACTTTAATGGGTAAAGGTGCTTTTCCAGAAAACCATGAAGCTTATCTTGGAATGCTTGGAATGCATGGAAGAAAAGTAGCTAATTTATCAGTAGATGAAAGTGATTGTTTAATAGCTATTGGTTGTAGATTTTCAGATAGAAATACTGGTAATGTTTCAGAATTTGCAAAAAATGCTAAAATTATACACATAGACATTGATCCTGCAGAGATTGGTAAAAATGTAGAAGTGGATGTTCCTATTGTTGGAGATGCAAAGATTGTTTTAAAAGCATTGATTGATTCTATTACTAAATTACAAGGAAATACTGAAGTTAAATCACAACAATGGTATGATGACTCACTTTTATTTAAAAAAGAATGTATACCACGGTTTAGCTATGGTGATGTACCACTTAAACCTCAACAAGTTATAAAAGAAATAGCTAATTCTTTAAATGAGGAAGCTATAATAACCACTGATGTTGGTCAACATCAGATGTGGGCTGCTCATTTATATAATGTCTATAAACCAAGAAAATTCATAAGTTCAGGTGGGCTTGGAACCATGGGCTTTGGTTTCCCAGCTGCTATTGGTGCTAAGGTAGCTATGAATGATAATGATGTTGTTGCAGTCACTGGTGATGGTGGATTTTTAATGGTTTGTCAGGATTTAGCTACTCTTAAAGACTATGATATTCCTATTACTATTTGTTTATTTAATAATAGAAAACTTGGAATGGTTTATCAATGGCAAAATCTCTTTTATAATAAGCGACTTTCTCACACAGACCTTGGTCAAACCCCAGATTTTCTTAAATTAGCTGAATCATTTGGGATTTCTGCAGAAAGAATTACAAAACCAGGTGAACTAGAATTTGCTCTTAAATCATCTATTAAAGATGGTGAACCAAGACTATTGGATATTATAGTTGATAAAAATGAATTTTTACCAATAGTTCCTCCAGGTTGTGGCATAACCGATATTCTTGGAGAATATAAACTTGAAAATGACATTACCTATATTCGAGATGGTAAAGATGATACATTTGATTCAATATCTGATGAAGATGTTGATGAGTATGGAGAAGATGCATTGGGAGGCGATTAAATGGATAATAAAAACCAAAAAAATAATGAAATGAGAAGCCATATAATCAGCACACTTGTTGAAAATAAGCCTGGAGTACTCCAACAGGTTTCTAGTTTATTTTCAAGAAGAAGTTTTAACATTGAAAGCATAACTGTTGGCGAATCAGAAACAAAAGGTCTTGCTGCAATGGTTATAATTTCCAAAGGGGATGAAAAGATCCTTGAACAGATTACTAAACAATTAAATAAGTTAGTTGATGTTGTAAAAGTGGTTGAATTAGATCCAGACAATTCTGTTAAAAGAGAATTAGCTCTTATTAAAGTAAAAGCAGACAGTGAACTAATGAGATCAGAAGTAATTCAATATGCTAATATTTTCAGAGGAAAAATTGTTGATATAGGCTTTTCAACTCTTACAATTGAAATAACTGGAAATCCTAATAAAATAAATGCTTTAATTTCCTTATTACAGAATTTTGGAATAAAAAAAATAGTTAGAACAGGTCCAACAGCTATTGCACGTGAAGCTTCATTGTAATAAACTCAATTGTTAAGTAAACTATTTTAAATTGTTTTGTAGAGTTTTAATAGGATTTATATGGTTAATAATACTAATTTATCTCTTTGAAGATTTTTTATTTATTTTTATTTATTTTCACCTGGTTATATTCTTTTTTATCTACTTTTATATATTTTTATCTACTTTTATATATTTTTATTTATTTTTATTCATTTTTATTCATTTTCTTTATTTTTAGGAGTATCGCTTGTATTTTTTGTTTTGTTTATTTTCATGTTTTTTTGTGTTTTTTGTGTTTTGTTTATTTTCAATTATATTTTGGTATAATGGCTTTTAAATAATGAAATATGATTTGTTTATCCAATACTCGTTCTATACCGAACGTTCGTTTTGCACAAGTTTATATATGATGTTAAATAATCTTATACATGATTTAATAGTAAGGATTCTTGTGTAAAATTTGTATAATTTCTATACATAAGAATATTACAGAAAAATCTTAGGTGGGCTAATAATATGAAATCCAATAATCCCAATAATAAAAACAAAATAATTGATGTTGCATTTATTTTATCATTAAAGCATGGTTTTAATCATGTTTCAATAAAACAATTAAAGGAAGAAACAGGACTCTCAACTGGTTCAATATACTACTATTTCGAAGATAAAAACGAAATTTTAGAGTACATGGTCAATAAATATTTTATGAACATGTTTAAGAAGTTCATAAAAAAAGTAAAAAATTTTGATGGCTCATTTATTGAAAAGATAAAGTTTATTTTAAAATATAGGGGCAATGTATTTTATACAGAAGAGGACGAATCTAAACATGTTTCAATTAGAACCCAAGTCGATTATAAAGATTATTTAATACTTTTTATAAGTATTTCACATCAACATCCAGAAATTAGTGCATATTATGAAATACACGATGAATTATATAAGCTTTTTTATGAATTAATTGAAGAAGCTATTGAAAACAATGAAATAAATGAAGATATAGACATTGAAAAAGTTGCCATATTTCTGCAAACTATTTTTAAAGGACACATTGTTCTAGCATTATATCAACCAAAGATTAAAATTGAAAAACTAGTAAAATCTAATACAAAACTAATTTGGGAAGTAATTAAAAAAAGTTAATATTAGAAACACTCAGTAAGTGTTTTTAAAAATTTGAATTATCTAAGATTAGAAGTATTCATTATTAATCTATTATTTAAGATTAGAAATATTCATTATTAATATTTATTATCTAAGATTAGAAGTATTCATTATTAATCTGTTATTTATTTTTTGTATACAATATAATTTTTTTAGAGAATTTCTAATAAATACAAAATTTATTTTATTAATAAATTACAGAAACTATATTATGAAGATTTTAATTAGTAATGATGATGGAATAAATTCCTCAGGAATTTTAGCTGCTAAAGAAGCAGTTGAAGATTTAGGGAATGTGACTGTAGTAGCACCCTCTACTCAACAAAGTGGGATTGGCAGAGCTCTCACACTCTTTGAACCTCTCAGAATTAAAGGAATTCAGTTAAATGATGGGACTAGGGGATTTTCAGTTTCTGGAACCCCAACTGATGCTGTAACTCTTGGAATTTTTGAACTTATGGATGAAGAACCTACTTTAGCTATAGCTGGTATTAACACGGGGGAAAATATTGGAATGGGTGAGTTAACCACTTCTGGAACAATGGGTGCAGCTATGGAAGCTGCATCTTATGGGATTCCAACAATAGCTGTTTCTTTACAGGTTTCTAGAGGAGACATAAAATTTGAAGATGGACATATTGATATAGATTATAGCTTTGCAAAAAAAATACTTAATAAAGTGGCAAAAAATGTTGTAGAAAAAGGATTACCTAGTGGAGTAGATTTACTTAATCTTAATATTCCTTCAAATCCAAGTAGTGATAAAATAGCTATCACCCGTCTTGGTGTGCGGATGTACAATCCTCATATTGAAATGAGATTTGATCCTCGTGGAAAACCTTATTATTGGATTGATGGAACTCCTTTTAAAGGTGATAAAGAAGGCACTGATGGATATGCTCTTAAAACTCTTAAAGTACCTACACTAACTCCTCTTTCTATGGATTTTACTTCTAATTTAGATTTTTTATCTAATTGGTTAGATTGATTGGTTTAAGCTATTAAATATATTTTAATAATCAGTATTCAAGATTTAATATAAATTTTATCTATTTCTCTTAGATATAATTTAGTTACAATGTAACAAACTAAATAACCAATTAATCCTCCAAGGGATAGACCCCACCATACTCCAATAGTTCCCATATTTAATTCAAATGCGAATATATACATAAATATAACTTCAAATAACAAAGCCCTTTGAATAGTTAAAAATAATGATATAAATCCTTTTCCAAGACCTTGAAATGTTGATGATGAAAGGATTCCTAAAGGTAGTGCTATACAGAAAATAACTAATATTCTTAAAAATTCAGCAATAGCTGGAATTAAATTTGTATCTGCATAGCTAAAAATTAAAGCAATTTGTGGAGCAAAAATAAATATTATTATTCCACTAGATATTGAAATAGTTAAACCTAATTTAATTGAATAATCATAAGCAGTTATTAATTTTTTGAATTTTCTTGCACCATATGCAGCTCCAACCACAGTTAAAGTACCTGTACCTAAACCTATATGCGGAATCATAGCTAAATTAGCTATTCTCCATCCTGCAGTATAAACTGCTACTCCAATTGGTCCTGTTGTTACTGATAATATGAAATTTATTACAAGAGAAACTATTGAAAATGTAAATGTTTCAGAAGTTGATGGAATAGCTATAGAAACTATTCCTTTAATAATTTTAGGATTCCAACGGAAATCTTCTTTTGAAATGTTTAAATAAGTATCTTTCTTAATAATAAGCCAGTAAAATATCACAACCATAGCTACAGACGATGAAACTAATGTTGCATAAGCAGCTCCTTTCAAACCAAGGTTTAAAATATAAATAAATATTGGATCAAGGATAATGTTCAAAACAGCTGTAAAAATCATTATTTTCATAGCTCTTTTAACATCTCCTTCAGATCGAAGAATACTACTTCCTACTGATGGAAGTAATAATGTTATAAGCCCAATTAATAGTATTGTAGCATATTCTGATGTAAGTGGAGTTACAGAACCTGCACCCATTAGAATTAATATATCATTTAAAAAGAAAATTAAAATTATTGGAGCAATAATAGAAATAGCTATTGTTAATATAATCCCATGCATAGCTGCATTATCAGCTTTTTTTTTATCTTTAGCACCTATAGCTCTTGCAATCATTGAATTAGTACCAACTCCAATACCATTTCCAAGACCTATAATGACTATAAATATTGGAATAAAAAACCCAAGAGCTGCTAAAGAATCTGTTCCAAGACCAGCTACCCAAATAGTATCAGCTAAGTTGTAAGAAAATGTTACAAACATAGAAACCATAATTGGTAAGGACAGTTTTCTAATAGCTCTTTTTGGATCTCCTGTCACTATCTCAATATTTTTGTTTTTATTTTCTTTTTTCTTAACATCTTCCATATTATTAATATAAGTTTAATAGTTAAAAATGTTAATTATATATGATAAAAAGACATAAATATAAAATATATTTTTTTATAATAAGATATTTTTTTATAAAATTAGAATTTCCATATAAATTAGAGTATAACTACAAAATGAGATAATGATTGATATTTAAAAGTTTTATAGAATCTTATTGAGAATTTTAAAAAATTTATAAGTTTATTACACTATTTAATTATATTAATAGGAGAATTTCAAATGAAAATGTATTATGATAAAGATGTTGATATTGAAGCTATAGCTAAAAAAACTATAGCTGTTATAGGATATGGTAGTCAAGGAATGGGTCAATCTCAAAATATGTCTGATAGTGGTATAAAAATAATTGTTGGACTACGTGAGGGAGGAAGTTCTTTGCAAAAAGCTAAAGATGATGGAATGAATGTTAAAACTATTGAAGAAGCAGCAAAAGTAGCTGATATAATCCACATCCTTTTGCCTGATGAAATCCAAGCTGATGTTTATGAAAAATCAATAGCTCCTTATGTAGAATCTGGTAATACAATATCTTTCTCTCATGGATATAACATTCTCTTTAAATATATAAAACCACCAGAAGGTGTAAATATTACTATGATAGCTCCTAAAGGACCAGGATCTATGGTTAGAAGAACTTATCTTGAAGGATTTGGAATTCCTGGCTTATTCGCTGTTGAAGAAGATGCAACTGGTGATGCTAAAGATATAGCTTTAGCTATGGGTAAAGCATGTGGATTATCTAGAGCAGGTATTCTTGAAACTACTTTTAGAGAAGAAACTGAAACTGATTTATTTGGTGAGCAAGCTATTTTATGTGGAGGAGTTACTGAACTTATAAATGCAGGTTTTAGTACCTTAGTTGAAGCAGGATACCAGCCAGAGATAGCTTACTTCGAAACTTGTCATGAATTAAAACTAATAGTTGATCTTATTTATGAAAAAGGATTCGCTGGAATGTGGAATGATGTAAGTAACACAGCTGAGTTTGGTGGATTAAGTAGAAGACATAGAATCATCAACGATGAAGCTAAAGATGAAATGAAAAAAATCTTAAGGGAAATCCAAAGAGGCAAATTTGCTAAAGAATGGACTCTTGAATCTATAGCTAAAATGCCAATGCTTAACAGAATGAGAACTCTTGAAAGCGAGAAAAAAATAGAGCAAGTTGGTTCAAAACTTAGAAAAGCTTGTGGTTTAGAAAAAAAGGACGAATAAAAAGAAAGAATTTAATATCTTTTATTTATTTAGTTTTTTTATTTCTTTATATTTTTTTATATAAATTATTCTAAATATTTTATATTAAATTAATTCAAATTTTTGTATAATATTATTCTAAATATTTTTATATAAATTATTCAAAATATTT
>WRCI01000019.1 GCA_009784145.1 Methanobrevibacter sp. | reverse complement strand
TGGTGGTGTTGTGTCTTCGTCTGGTGTGGTTTCTGGCGGTGTTGTTGGTATTTCTGGTGGTGTTGTGTCTTCGTCTGGTGGTGTGGTTGTTGGTGGTGTTGTGTCTTCGTCTGGTGGTGTGGTTGTTGGTGGTGTTGTGTCTTCGTCTGGTGGTGTTTCTGGTGTTGTTGGAGGTGGATTTATTGATCCATTATTGTCGCTAGTTTCGATTTCACTTAAATCAGGTGCCATTACTCTAACATTGTTAAGTCTACCAGTAGTAGTTTCACGAAGAAGCAAACTTCCTTCACCAGTTACAAGAACTGTTGATTCATAAATGGATGTAGCGCCTCCTTGTGGGTTATATTGATAGTACATTCTGAATGTTATACCATTAGAAGGTATGTTGCCAGTGGCTATAATTTCTAATTCCTTTTCGCTATGAGATATAACTCTAATTTCAAAATCATAGCCTTCACCACCAGCAACTACAATATAATTATTAGCATTAAGTTTTAGATAGCCTCCCTCAGCAGATGTTCCCCAACCATTATTAATAGTAGGTTCTTTTTCAACAATGACAATATTGTCATCTTCTGCAAAGGCAGTTCCAATCGAAAGACTAATTAAAGTCAAAAATAGTAATGTGATTATTATCTCTCTCATTTTTATCACCTCGTTAATACAAAATTACCCATTTAAACATTGAAATTAAATTTTAATATTCAATGGTTTTGGTTTATATTTTTTTGTTTCAAACACAACAAGAGAGTTTGTTGTTTTTTAGCGACAAATAATTTTCACCATAAGTCACATAACTTTTGGTTTTAATTATGTTTGTCATACTATATTATGTTGTAACTAATATATAAATGTTTGTATTTAACACAAATGTTCGAAGTAAAACAAATCGTTATTAATTAAATTATAAATGTTTGATTTGAATATTTTCTTCTTAAATTAATTATTAGGAGTATTTGGATTGAATTTTTTGGAGTTAATTAATATTAAGATGTTTAGTGAGATCCATATTACTCTTTTTCTTTTTTTTGAAAAATTTAATTAGAAATGAAAAAGAAGGTTATAATTTAGAAAAAAGAAATTTATAACTTAGAAAAAAATAAGTATCTCAATAAAATCAACACTATTATTTTCCTCTTGTTTATCATCTTTTTTTCACATCTCTTTTTTAAAATACCTTTTTATTAAATAATTTTCATTTATAATTAAATATAAATTATTAAATTATATATAAAATAATAATCACCATATAATAATCTAATTTATTTTTTCACCATTATCTTTCGAGTATGACTAGAATCATGAAAAGTTTTATCTCCTTTATATCTTGCTATAAAGTTAACAGATCCTTTAACCTTGATTATTCTAGTTAAAGTAGCTATACCTTTTGAATTGGTTCTAGCTTGACCTAAACATTTTTTATTTGCATAAAACTTAACAGTTTTATTTATCATTGCTTTATTTCTATGATTTTTTAATGTTACTCTAAGAGTAGCTCCTTTATTGAATTTAGGTGAAAATTTAGCCAACTTTGTAGTAGTTTTATCTTTAGCAGTTAAAAATAAAGTCTTAGAATCAGTACCTATATTGTTTGTACCTCCATCAAATCTAACTACAAGCTTATGAACCTTTCTTGTTTTAAAAACATATCTAAATTTAGCCACACCAACTCTATTTGTTATAGCTGTAGCAACAGGCTCACCATTAACCCAAAGACTAACTTGTTTATTAGCTAAAAGCTCACCAACACTATTCCACAGAGTGACTTTCACACTATTAGCTTTATTAAACAAAGGCTTAAGATTATCAATAATAAGAAATGTAGTTAATTTACTAATATCAACCTCAGAAAAATTATTACCTCCTGGAGTATCATTGCCACCTTGAGAATCAATAAGAGCTTTATAACTAACTATAGAACTTGCATAATCTAATGTAGCCATAATTATAGTATCCACATTATTTAACACTAAATTATATTGTGATGTGTCACGACCATTAATACGCTGCCATAAAGCACCATTAACTATAATATCTACTGTGAAAGGACTAAATTTACTTGCTGCATCAGCATTATTATTAGTTCCATTTAAAACAAAATTATAGTTAAAAACTAAATTTTGACCAACAGAACGAGTTTGATTAGCTACAGAAGTACTAATACTCATAACATAATAATTATTCACAGTCACACCAGAATTATAACTACTTTCTGGATTATTAGATCCCCACCAATTATAATTAGCAACCATAGAGCCAGATGCCAAATAAATCTGTGCATTATTGCCATTATCTACAAAACTAGAATAACTAACATTACCATTACCAGATGCTATATAGATTGCACCACCAACATTAGCTGTGTTATTTCTAAAAGTACAGCCAGTTAAATTAACACTAGCATTATTGTAAATTGCACCACCATGAATAGCGCTGTTATTTGTAAAAGTACAATTAATAGCAGTTAAATTACTAATAAAAGAAACACCTAGCATAGTAGCACTAGGATTGTAGATTGCACCGCCTTCGATAGTGGCTTTGTTATTTGTAAAAGTACAACCAGTTAAATTAAGATTACCTCCATTAAAGATTGCACCACCACCACCATCAGTAGCCGTGTTATTTATAAAACTACAACCAGTTAAGTCAACCCTAGCATTAGCATTGAAGATTGCACCACCATTAGTAGCATTTCCATTTATTATAGTTATATTAATAAGAGTTAATCTTAGATTGGAATCTGCAGTTATTATAGTGAAAGCTCCGCCATGACCATTTAAGTTTATTATTGCATTTCGTGATTGATTAGAACTTCGTATCGTGGTGCTTTTAGCTATATTAATATTAACATTAGTAGAATTTAGGCTAAATTCAGGACTACTAGAAACATTTAATATTATATTAGCACCTTCAGGTGCATCTTGTATATTATTTTTGAAATTTACTGTGTTATTTAGTATTATGTCTTGTGCACTTGCCGAGCTTATCATCATGAATATTGAGAATAATAATAAAATCAACACTATTATTTTCCTATGATTTTTGTTTATCATCTTTTTTTTCACCTCATTTTTTAATATATTATAATATAATAATAATTTTTCATATTTTTGCATGATGAACAATGATTAATCCATGTTTAAACTATAATTATAAAATCCTAATACAAAAATATAATTGCCTTTCCCAAAAATGCTATTTAAATCCCCATATTAATCATAGAAAAATCCCCATCAAGTTTTTGTTTTAAAGAAATTATCAGCTTAATAAGATTTTTCTATCATTAATATTACTTAAAAAAGAAAGAATGTTTGTATTTTATATTAATTATTGAATCATGCTAATTAATAGGTTAAATATTAAAATATTTAAATTTTTCGACTTAAATTTCTTTAAAAATAATAACTGTGGAATAGGGATAACCTATGAAAATAACAATTTTTAAGAAAAATCGATGAAAAATAGTCACAATAAGATAATAATATAAAAAAATAAGAATATAAATAAAAAAATCGAATTTTAAAGATTTATAACAGAAAATAAAAAAACCATTAAAAACAAAAAGGAAAGAAACAAATAAAAACATAACAAAAAAATTTTCACTAGGTTAACAGAATTGTTGTAATATAGAAAATATTATTTATTAAAAATAATAAATAGATATAAAAATAATAAATAAATTAAAATATAAAAATTGCAACTTTTTATCTTAAATTATGGTGTTAAATTGATAGTAGGGTTTATTGGATTTGGAGAGGTTGCTTCAGCTTTAACAAAAAAACTCATAGAAGGAGAAGTTGAAGTAATGACTTCTATTAAAAATAGAAGTGAAAATACTAAAAATTTAGCTGAAAGTTCAGGAGCTACTTTTCTAGATAGCTATAATGAACTAGCTGAATCTTCAGATGTACTGATTTCTGCAGTAACTCCTTCTGAAGCAATTAATGTAGCTGAAAATTATGGAACTTCAAGTAAAGGTATTTTTTTAGATTTAAATAATATTTCTCCAATGTCTACAAGAATAATAGCTGACTTATTTGATAAAAATAATGATAATGTTTCTAGTAATTTCTTATATCCTAAAAAAAATAGTGAAAAATTTGTAAAAGGAGCTATCATTGGAAAAGTAAGTTCTGATAATTCTATTATTTATCTTTCAGGACCTGAAGCTTCTAAACTTTCTTTTTTAAGTGATTCTGGATTAAATATTAAAATAATAGGAGAAAATGTTGAAAAAGTAGCTTATATTAAAACTCTTAGAAGTATTTATACAAAAGGAGTTACAGCTATAACTTATGAAGCATTTGATTTTGCTAAAGAATTAGGATTATCTAAAGAGTTATGTGAATCATTAACCATAACTGAAGGAGATAAATTTGAAGATTTAGCTAAATCTAGAATGAAAAGTTTTGATTCATCTAGAGATAGGAAATTCCAAGAAATGGATGAAGTTTTAGAATTTTTAACTTATCTTTCAAATGAAAAAAAATTTGAATCTAATTTTAAAATGATAAAAGCTACTAGAGATAAATTTGAAAAGTAGTTTTTTAAATATTCTTATTTTATTGGTTTATTTTTGATATAATTAGATTTGAAGTGTTTTTATTTTATTGGTTTATTTGGGATATAATTAGAAAAGAAACTTAGTTAACTGTCATGAACACTTATTTTTACTCTAATTAACTATCATGAATAGTTATTTCTACTCTAATTAACTATCATGAACACTTATTTCTACTCTAATTCCTCTTTTTGTTTCTATTAATTTAGCTGAAACAGGAATAAATTGTGAATCAAGTATATATCTAATATAAGTTACATCTTTACCCGGCAACTTTAAATTAGTTTTTATTTTCTTTTTTTCAAGTTTAATTTCACAAGAAATTTTACCATCTTTATCAATATATATTTGAGGATTTAGTGACTTATTCAAATTCCTTTTCATGATTTTTGTTTCAAATTTTGTAAGGTATAATCCTGCTTCAATTTTCAAAGGAGCATTAACACTTATTTTAGGAGTGTTTCTAAATTTTTCATTAGCTATACTGGCTTGTTCTCCTTTTTCAGATTGAGTAGCTACATAATAAGATCTTTCAATTACCTTATCTACACTTTGCTCATGAGGAGTAACTCCTTTTTTTTCATAGCTTCTCATTAAATTTACAACTTCTTCTCTTGTAACTTCTTTTTCAATACAGCTAATAGCTAAACGTGTGAGGACTGGACCATATCCTCCTCTTCGAAATGTTGCCCATACTGATTCTTCATCTCTATAAACTCTTCCTTTTATGATTTCATTAATTACATTTCCATTTAAGTAGGCTATTTTCATAAGATTTGGACGTGAACATGTGTTCATTCGTTTTGTTATATTTTTCCAGTTCCTTTCACCAGGTATAGTTCCTTTTTTAATTTCTTTTTCAAGAATTTTAGTACTTGTTTTTGGTAGAAGTTCTTTTACTTCTTCTGGAATAATCATATCATTTTCTAAGATAGATCTTCTAAGGATTCTTCCAGAAATTTTTCCATCAAATTCTAGCTCAGGAATTATATGGAATTTCATATTTTTACCATATTTATTTTTTAAAAATTCATTAACTGCAAACCATCTTATTACATTACGATTAGGTAGATTTCTTGGAATTCCTACAAATATTCCTTCATTTACAAATTTTTGAGCATGTTTCATAATTTTTGGAGGAGATACATTAGCAGCATCAACATAATCCACTACTCCATCTTCTATCATCATAGCTATTCTAATTGGAACACTGTATGCTAAAGTAAGTCTGTGATGAAGTCCTTCAATACCTACTACTTTATCGGCTCCAGCAGCTAAAGCCATTTTTTTCCTTGCTTCAAATGGAATGAAAAAAGGAGCATGATTTGCACTAAAATCTTTGTTTAAATAGATCACTACTTTATCACCAGTATCTTTAGCTATTTCTTTTCCTTTTTTGATTAATTCTACATGTCCTAAATGTACTGGGTCGAAATCTGCACTTATTCCTATCATAACAACCACACATATGTGTATTTTCAATGCACTCTTTTATTAAATTGTTGTTTATATTTTATTACTAAATAATCAAAATAATTTATATTAACTTTTTTTTTTGATGTTAATATTATATTTTTTTATTAGATTGAGCTACATAATAATCTTTTACAAAAATAGAATAATAAGATTATCGAATTAGGACTCATTAGGATATTAATAGTAAATTATTTAATATTTTTTATTTTCTATTCAATAATAATACTTTATCATGTAAATATATGTCATTGATTATTAAAATTAAATAGAAAGTTATTTATATTCTATTAACAAATCTTAATACAATGCTATTAGGGGTATCATGAAACATTGAAAATTATATATTGTGAGGTAGCTTTAATTCAATAAGGATTAGATTTCTTAAAATCTTTCACATTTTATTATAAATAAGATTTAATATTATAAATGAGATTTAATATTATAAATGAGATTTAATAATTTATAAATAAGATTTATATTTTTTAAATAAAATTTATATTTTTCAAATAAGATTTTAATATTGTAAATGAGATTTAAATATTTTATAAATAAAATTTATATTTTATAAATAGAATTTATATTTTATAAATAAGATTTATATTTTTTAAATAGAATTTATATTTTATAAATAAAATTTATATTTCATTTACATAATTGTTTAGGTGATTTTATGAAAATATCTGTACTTGGAGGAACTGGAGATCAAGGATTAGGAATTGTGATTCGTTTTATCCAACAAGGTGAAGAAGTTATTATTGGTTCAAGAAAGGCTGAAAAAGCCGAAACAGCTGTAGAAAAAGTTAAAGAACTTTTAAAAAAAGAAGATATTCCAAACTTGTCTGGAATGTCAAATGAAGATGCTGCAGACAAAGGTGATATTTTAATATTAACAGTTCCATTGGCAGCTCAAATGGGAACTTTAAAATCTGTTGCAGATTTTGTTAGTGGAAAAATTCTCCTTGATGCTACAGTTCCATTGGATACTGTAGTTGGTGGAGGTCCTGCCAGATATGTTGATTTGTGGCAAGGATCTGCTGCTGAAAGAACAGCCGAAATATTAAAAGGTAAGGATGTTAAAGTTATTTCTGCATTTAATAACATCAGTAATTCTCACCTTATGAATTTTGAGGAAGAAATCGATTGTGATTGTTTAATATCTGGTGATGATTTAGAATCTAAAAAAATAGCTATGGAATTAATAAACAAGATTCCAGGAGTTAGATGTATTGATTGTGGACCTTTAGAAAAAGCAAGAATTGTTGAAAAAATTACGCCATTGCTTATTGGTTTAAACATAAAGTACAAATCTCATTATGGTGGACTCAGAATAACTGGGTTGAAATTAGATTAATTAACAAACAATCTTAAAATAATAATTGAGTTATACATATTTTTTATTATTTTTATTTATAGTATAACTCAATAGGAATTTAGAATAATTCACTCAATTTCCATAATGATTTAGTAGATTATAATAGTCAATATTTTAGATTATTAATCTAATTATTATTAATTATCAGATAATCTAATTATTATTATTAATTAGTATATAATCTAAATATTATTATTGACTATCAGATAATCTAATTATTATTATTAATTATCAGATAATCTAAATATTCCAGTTAATACTAACCAAATACCTATTAAAGTTCCTAAAACTAGGGGATCTTGAGCATAGGTTCCTAGGACTATATATATTACACCTAATACTATTCCAATAACTCCACTCCAAAATGCAATACTGCTTTCTTTGTTTCCAATTAAAGTCACAAGACCTACAACAATAAGCAATATTCCAGCTAAGTATATTGTCAAGGCAGCTAAAAATGCAAAGATACTTGGATTAAATAGTAAGATTAAACCTAAAATCAATACAACAATACCAATAAATATAGTAATTACACTTCTTGTAGGACTATAATCTATTTCTGAAATTCCTATTATTAATAAGAATACTCCCATTAAAAGAACTGCTGAACCGATAATAAATTGAGTACCAATTATTCCTAACATTGGAAAAATTATTATTATAGCTCCTAAAATTATTGCCAAAAGACTTATCATCGTTTGTTTCATATTAAACCTCCATACTACAAACCATAACTTTTTAAATATATTTATTATTAACAAATATATTTATTATTAACAAACATATTTATTATTTGCTTTTTATTAAAATAATTGTTTAAAATTTATAAAATTTATATAAAATATATATTATATATAATTTGATTAAATATTTGATTTATAATTTAATAGATATTATTAAATTAAAAATATTTGAAATATTTGATTTATTAATATAGATTATTACAATTAAATATTTAATTTATAATTATTATATTCTTTGATGTTTTTATTTTTCATAAGTTTATTTATTCAATAATTATTCTAATTTATTTAATTTAAATATTTAATGAAAATTTTATTTAAAATGAAAATTTTCAATTATTAAGATTTTTTTAGACAATTTTTTATAATCATCTTTATAAAGTGTTTTAATTGTTATATGTTTAAAAACTTATAATTTTTTATTATTTAATCAATATATTTATTATTAATTAAATTTTAATCAAAGTATTGGTTTTAAATTAATTATAGTAAAATTTACTACTAATTATTAATAAATTAATTTTTAAATCTTCTTTTAGTTATTGTAATCTAGTTTTCCAAACAATAAACAATTCTTATTGAACGTTCGTTTTAGATAGTTTTTATATATGGATGAGTATACATACTTAGTATTGAAAAGTTTAAAATATTATAAAATTTGAAAATTTGCAAAATATAGATTTATTTGATAGTCATAATTTCAATAATTTTCAAATATTAAAATAATATTTCACTTTATTTTGACTTAGAATTTTTCATTCCTTTGTTAGTAAATCTTAATTTATTATAAAGCGAAGATTCAGTCAATTATTAGATTGTTACAAATAAGCAATTTCACATGAATTTTAAACTATAATATTACATATATAAATATTTAAAGAGTTTATAGCATGATAATGAACAAAAGAGATAAAATAAGTGAAGCAACATTTGCATTGTCCTTGAAAGAGGGTTTTGATAATGTATCTATGAAAGAAATTCAAAAAGAATCAGGACTTTCTGCAGGATTAATATATTATTATTTCAAAGATAAAGATGAAATTTTACTATACATGTTTAATAAGTATGTTTTAGGAGAAGTTCCTCTATTTAAAGAAACTATAAGAAATTTAGATTGTTCTTTCATTGAAAAATTAAGATTTATATTCACCCATAAAACTACTTTTTTCAATGAAAATAATAGTTCATCAAATGCCTCAAATGCACATAAAATAGGGTATGAAAACTATTTTGTTTTATCTATGAGTATTTATCATCAATATCCTGAAATTAGACCTATGTTTCATGAAATGCACAATGATTTAAACGATTTTTATCAGGAACTAGTTCAAGAAGCTATTGAAAAAGAGGAAATAAGAGATGATATTGATGTTAAAACATTGGTTATACTTATTCAATCTTCATTAAGAGGATATTTGAATTTATGGATGACTCAATCAGAATTTTCATTTGGAGAACTTGTAGAAGCTAATATAAACATGCTTTGGAATTCAATTAAAAAAAGATAATAACGGAAAGATCAATTAAAAAAAGATAATACAAAAAAGAGTTTTGGAAATTTTCTTAGTTTTTGAAATTTTTTTTAACTAATACTAACTACATATACAGAAATTTAAGGAGTTTATATAATGGTTACAAATAACAGAGATAAAATAATGGAAGTAACACTTTTACTTTCACTGAAAAATGGTTTTGATAGAGTGTCTATGAAAGAAATTCAAGAAAAATCAGGATTTTCTGCAGGATCAATATATTATTATTTTAAAGATAAAAATGATATATTAGTATCAATGCTTAATAAATATCTTATGGACAATATTCCACTATTTAAAGAAGCTATAATGAACTCAGATGCTTCTTTTATGGAAAAAATAAGTATTGCTTTTGTTAATAAAACCCATCTTTTTAATAAAATAAAAATCCATAGTAATAGTTCAAATATGCCTAAATTTAAGTATGAAGACTATTTTGTCTTACTTATGAGTGTTTATCATCAATATCCTGAAGTTAGACATATGTTTCATGAAATGCAACATGATTTAAACAATTTTTATCATGAATTAATTCAAGAAGCTATTGAAAAGAAAGAAATTAGACAGGATATTGATATTAAAGAACTAACTATATTTATTCAAAGTTGCTTAAAAGGGCATGTTACTTTATGGCTGAATCAATCAGATTTTTCACTTGAAGAAATTTTAGAAGCTAATATTAGAATGATTAGTGAGATAGTCGAAGCTCCTAAAATTACTGAATACAAACATTCTCCTTCAATCAATTCTATTGAGTTAGAGTAGGAGAAACTTTAATTCATACTATGGGTTAATTCATATTATAGGGTTTAATTCATAGTATATGGTTTAATTCATATTATATGGGGTAATTCATACTATATGGTTCAATTCATATTAATGGTAAATGTTTTGGTCTTGTTTTAGATTTATTTAATGTGGAAGATTTTATTTCAGCTATCCATTTCTTTTTACATTCACATTTATATTCTTCAATAGGGCTTTGGCTAATGTTTGAATCAATTATAGCATGTTTAAAATATTTATTACATTTTTTACAGTTATAAGGACCTCTTCGAGATCCAAAACCTGAAGTATCCATTAATGAAGGAATATTTAAGTTTTCTCTTGTTTCATTAATAATGTCAATTAAACTCCATATCCATGGAGGATGATAGGAACCTTTTCTCCAAAGTCTTTCAATTAAAGTTCCTCTGTGTATAGTAGCTGGACAAAATGATACTCTACTCACTCCAACACTTTCAACATATTTTGCTGTAGCTATAGCTTCACCAATAGCTTCTTTTTCTGAAGTTAATATTGGTTTTACAAAAATATATGCTTTAGCTTTAGAAACATAATCATTATTTTCACTATCTATTTCTTTAATAATATTAACTGCTTTTTCAAAATCTTCTTTTGTAAATCCTTTATTTATTTTTTCTTCTCTTATTAAATCATCTTGAGATTCTAAACCAATACTCACTTCAAATAGCTTAGTTCCAACAATTGAAAATATTTCTTCAAGAATTTCTTTTTTAACATATTCTGGACGAGATTCAGTAACTATCTCTTTTATTTCATCAATACTAGCTATAATTTTTAATATTTCATTTCTAGCTTTTTTTGAAACTTCTTGAGGATTTAGAAAACTTCCTGATGCAAATATTTTAATAGCTATAGGCATTGTCTGTCCATCAGATTTTATAGTATCTATATGTTTAGATAATTCTTTTTTAAATAATTCAATGATTAAATCATCACCAATTGGTTCTAGACTACAATCTGAAATATAGCTACACATGGTACAACCACCAGCATCAGAAAGAGCCCATGAACATCCTGGACTTGGAATGATTATAAATAAACTTTTACCATTCCCTGCATAAAGTAAGTCGTCCTGGTACCAACTAGTAGATAATTTTTCAGGAGACCTTTTTTTCATTCTTTCAAGATAATTATCTCTTATTTCTTTTGTAAGTTGTTGAATTTCCATTATTTATTTTCCTAAGATAATTTTTTTTATAATTAATGTTGTTTAAATAATTAGTTGAATATTTATTTTAATATCAATTAAATAATTGTATTTTTATTGTCTATTATATATATTGTAAATTGATTTGTTGTAAATTTAACAGTTTTTCCCTGAAATGTTTTTTGATTTCGTTCGTTTTTATTTGAACTATTTTTTAGCTTTTTGTTTGGTAGTTGTTTGTTCTAGTTTTGTTTTATTTTTCTTGAATTTTTTTTTGCAAAGTTAATAAGGTAAAATGTATGGGGGGGGGGGTATTGGCATGGAATTTACTAAAAAATCATTCTAAACTGTTTTTATTTCTTAGTTAAGTTTATATATTTGGTTGAATAAGTTATTAACTATATCATTAATATATATTTGATGTTTATTTATATGAAAACCTTTAATATGTAAAATGATATTATTTTATATAAGTTAAAATATAAAAGAGAGGAATTATTTTTTATATTTATAATATTTTCTATTATCATATTCTTGTGGAATATTCAATTATTTGAATGAATTTTCATATTTTAATATTTTAATCAATTATAAAAACATTATTTTATTTTTATCATATAATTGGGAGTTATATGAAAAAATAGAATTAAATGAGCTAATAATAATTATTAGTAGTTATTACTTCTTCTTTTTCTTTTTTTAATTTATTATGGGCTGTAAAAGGGGGTGAAAAAAGAATGAAAATTATTAAAAAAGATTTTAAGTTCATACTCTTTATCATGGCGGTAGCTATTTTATTCTGTCTTTCTTCTATTAGTAATGTTAGTGCAACTACTTATAATGCTACTGATCATGATAATAATGCCATTATTCAAACAGCTATTAGTTCTGGGGCAACCGATGGTGTTGTCGAGTTTCAAGAAGGAACTTATCAAAACCTTGGTAACTTGACTATTAATAGAGATAATCTTATTATTAAGGGTACAGGTCAAGTAAATATTATTGGATCAAATTCTGATACTTTATTCACAATTGCATCTGGTAAAAGTAATATTACAATTGAAAATTTAAATATCACTGGATATGGTTATGCTATTCGCTCTTTGGGTGTTACCATAGATAAGTTATCAATTCTTCGATGTAATATCTCTACATATAGGGCTTGTGTTGTTTTAGAGGGTTCTTCTTTCACTGACATAGTCATTGAAAACAATATTATGTTTAGTGAAAATGTAACAAGATCAACATACGGAGTTATTAATATATTTACTATGAATTCTCAAACTTCAGCAATTTCTATTACCATTAAAGGAAATAATATTTCAGCGACAGCATATAGTAACCCGACTGGTTTGTTCTTTGATATGGGTACTAATTCTATTAATACTTTAATTATTGAAGATAATAATATCAATACACCTTATTCGGGTATTGAAATATGGGAGGATATATTGGGACCGTTTCCAAGTACCAATAACATAAGTCTAAAAAACAACACTATTAAAGCAGGAGTGGAATATGGTCTTTGGATATTTTTAGAATCTGGTGATAATCATATAAACATTATTGACAATAGAATTGATTCTACAGGTACTTTTGCAAGCTATGCTGTTGTATTGTGGATTGTTGGAAATAGTAACATAACTTTTATTGGAAATAATATCACTGCAAAATCTCATGGTTTACAAATTAGTTATGATGGTGGGAGTTTGTATTTATATGATAACAATTTTATCGCTACAGAAGTTGCTGTGTATTTAATTTATGAAGATGGTATCCCTATTTCTGAAATTGATGTTTTAATTATAGGTAATACAATTATTTCAGAAGAAATTGCTTTTCTGGTTAGAACTTATGATTTAGATAAGGATATATTTACTAGTGATTTTAATGTTAATTTTAACCAAATTATATCTCCTATAGGATTATGTGTTTTCTATGTTGGAGATCCTCGAAACCCTATTGGCACTATTTCATTGGGGGATTATGCTAGTTCTAGTTTCGATTATAATTGGTGGGGGGCTAATGATATTAGTGATAAACTCATTGGTTTTAAGACAAACAACCATTATATTTTAAGTATTACTCCTCTTGATAGTTTAAAAGACTTAAAAGAAGGTGATACAGTAAGATTTGCATTGTTAGTTTTAAATGATAGTTCTATTGATGATGCTGATGGTGTTAAAAATATGCCTTTCTTTACTATTGAGGGAACTTTTGGTGGTGAACCTTTTAGCACTGATCGTGATAATTCCTTTGTTTATAAAACTCCTAAATTAACAGAAGGTAAACACTTAATTGAAACTTCTATTTCAGTATTAAATCCTTCTAATTTTGACATTAAAATTAGGGGGACTTCTAAAGTTAGTGGGGCTTTTATTTACAATGGACAATTTAATTTAGCTATAGATGAACTACTGGAGGTATATCCTTTAGATATTAGTAAAAAAGAAGATTCTGAAGGTTCTGAAGATAAAAAATCTATTGATGGTAATAATTCAGAAAAAGAAGATTCTGAAGATAAAGAACCTCTTGGCGGTAACAATTCAGAAGAAGACACTACACATAATCAAGGTTTAGAAAAAGAAAACAACGAAAATAATCCAGATTCCAATTCTTTAGGTTCTGAAACTGGCAATAGTGAAGTTAATCCTTCTGGTTCTAGTAAAGAGAATCAGGATAGTTTAACTGATACTCCAACTGGACATGCTAGTATGAAAAATACAGGTCTTCCAATAGCTATACTATTAGTAATAAGTCTTTTAAGCATGGTTGTTTATAGAAGGAAATAAGTTAATTAATTTAAACAATTTTTTGTTGATATTTATTTTTTTATCAACTAATATTATTGGGTAGAAGAGAAGAATTTAAAACTCTTTTCTTATCTCAATATTATAAAAATATATCTAATTTTAATTTTTTTATAATCAATATAAACCTATTTATTTTTATATAAAAAATATTTAACTAATATTATATAAATTGATAATAGTTAATATTACATTTTTATAAGTATCGTGCATTATATTAATCAATAATATCTCTAATAAAGTTTATTAGTTTTATAATATAAATATAATATTATATTTAGAATTATATTTTAAAATTATATTTAAATTTGATTTTATAATTCAATTTTATAATATAATATAAAATCTATTATATGATATACTTAATTTTATTATCAATTAATTTTATAAGTTAATTTCAATTATTAAAAAAATACTCGAGGTATAACAATTACTGATTATTCATTAGATTCTTTCATCCACTCAGATAATTCTTCTAATTCTTCTAATGTTAATTTTAATGAAATTGCTGAAAAATATGGTTTTAAAGAAAAAAATGTAAAAACTATAATTAACAAAATTAAAAATCCTAATGAGGTTCTTTTAGGAGATTATACCCTTAATCCTCATTTTGGATGTTCCTTTGATTGTGAATATTGTTATATAAATGGAAGTAAATATGCTGATTCTACAAATTCTCTTTATATAAAATCTAATGCAGTAGAATTACTCAAACCTCAGCTAAAACAAAAAGCAAAATTGAAAGAGCGAGCTGTGTTTCAAATTGGTTCAGCTACTGATCCTTATATGGATATTGAAAAAGAATTGTTTCTTA
>WRCI01000018.1 GCA_009784145.1 Methanobrevibacter sp. | reverse complement strand
ATTCATTTTTTGATAAATGATTTTTAACTTTCTTTTGAACCATATTTACCATGATTAACATCTCCACATAATATATACAGATATGTTAATCATTACTTATAAACATTTGTATCAAGACTATATATGTAGAAATGGAATATCTAAATATGTAAAAATAGAATATTTAAAATAAATAAAAATAGAATATATTTCTAAAAATAAAGATATGTAAAGTTATATATCTAAAAATAAATATATAAACGCCTATTTTATTTAAAAATATTATAATTTAGTAAGCTTTCAAAAGATTTGTAACTCTCCATAACCTAAATCTAAATAATACTAAACCATCTGCTCCACCTTTTACTGCAGCTTTAGAAGAACTTATCATCTCTCTAGGTGGAAGTGGTTTAATTCTTTTATCATAAACTTCTAAACCCACCCATACTTTAGCATTTCCAGAATTATTTATATACCATCGAGTTGTTTTAGTTATCCACTTATTATCCTTACCAAAAGCATATTTATAAACCATTGGTATTAATACATCCAAATGTTTAGCTAATTCAGTTGTATTTTGACCATATAATCTTACAGAACGTTTAGGTTCAGGCATTAAAGCTGCTGAAAGTATGATATCCTTATTATTTTTCCTAGCTATTTTACTTGCCATTTCCACAAAATTTGAAATTGCTTTTTCTCCTGAAACACCATTTTTATAATTATATTTATATGCTTTTAAAGATACTCCAGAATATCTTACATAATCAAAATGAATTCCAGCGAAAGCTTTAATCTTTGAATACCTATCAACCCTTTTAAGAATTTTGTTAAAGTAAGCATGATTATAAGATTTTGTTTTAGTGTTTATTGGATTAGTCCATTTTCCATTAACTTTAAATGTGCAAAACCAAATATGGACTTTAATATTATATTTACGAGCTGTTTTGGCAAAATTTATAACTTTGTTCATTCCAAAATCATATATTGCTTTTTCAAGTAAGAAAATATTTCCTATTCCAGCATTCTTTAATTTTTTAAAATTTACTGAATTCATATATTGAGACCAAAGCCATAATCCATTGCCTTTAATATAAGGATTAGAATACTTATTAAGTTTACTATTCTTTTTAACATTTAAATAAACATATGGGGCTAATTTTTCTACAGATAAAGCTTGGCTAAACTTAAAAACATAAGTTTGAAACTGAATTTTTTTGCCATTATCTTTTAAATAGTTAGGTAATTTATTATGCTTATCAACATATTTACTAGTTCTTAAAGCATGTTGATAATAATCTTTTAAATAAATTCTTTTATTTACACTATCTCCCGTAGGGAAATTAGGATATTTGACACCGCTTTTAAGAACAATAGGAGATAAATTATTATTATTTTTATATTGAATTGTTTTCATCAACAAATAAGTAAATTCAGGTATTGTTAATTTATAACCATCACAAGCAACTGTTTTTGGTAGTTTATTATTTTTTTTAATGTATGTATTGAGCTTTTTAGCTGTAAACACTATTTTATCCTGAGAAATGGATTTATTGAGAGTACTATTATTAGTATTATTGTTAATATTAACACTATTCTCATTATTGACCTTTTTATCATTGTTATCAATAGGATTTTCCTCTGCAAAACTAATGTTACATGTTGCTAAAACAACTAAAATTAGTAAGAGTATTAAAATATTATGTGAATTTTTAGCTAAATTTTGTATAATTCTATCACTCCTTATGATAACATTAAAATAAATATTGAAAAATACTAGTTTTCAATATATTTAAAAAAAAATTATAATTATTTAGATTAAACTAAATAATTATTAAACTCTAAATCAGATCAATATTAAACTCTAAACCAGATCAATATTAAACTCTAAAGCAGTTCAAATAAATTAAATATTATCTCTATTAAAGAACTTATTCTTCTAAAAAATTTATTCTACTAAAGAATTTATTCTACTAAAGAATTTATTCTACTAAAGAATTTCGAATTGCAACAGCTTTTTTAGCTGCTTTCTCCATTGAAATTTCAAATGGAATTCCTGCTTTTTCTAAAATTCTTTGACCTTCTTCTTCATTAGTTCCTGTGAGTCTAATTACTATGTTAATTTTTCGTCTAGATGATCCTAATGCACTAATAACTCCTTTAGCTACATCATCAGCCCGAGTTATTCCACCAAGAACATTTAAAAAAACAACTTTTACAGGAGAATAGCTAAGTACAAGATTTAATGCTTTTTTAATAGTATTTTCAGAAGCCCCACCACCAATATCTAAGAAAGTAGCAGGTTTTCCACCATTAAGTTTAATCATATCCATACCTGTCAAAGTAAGACCTGCACCATTTCCAATAACAGCAATGTCCCCCTCAAGTTTTACAAATGCAAATTCTTTTGGTTTAAATGAATTAGCTTCAGCTAAATCTTTATGACGGAATAAAGAATCATTTTCAACTTCAAGCTTCGCGTCTGCAGCTATTAAACCATCATCAGTCAGTACAAGAGGATTAATTTCAGCTATTTGAGCATCATACTTTTTAAATACATTAAATAATTTCCAAATAATTCCTCCAACTGGAGAAATAAGTTCAGAGCCAACACCCATCTTACGAGCTATTTCTCTTGCTTCATAAGGTAAAAACTCTTCTAATGGATCAACATGATATTTAATAATTTTATCAGGATCATCAATAGCTAATTGTTCAATTTCAACTCCACCTTCCAAACTAGCTATGATAATAGGTTGTTTAGAATTTCTGTCAATAGAAACACTTAAAAAAAATTCCTCTTTAATATTAGCTTTTTCTTCAATAAGTAAATGTTTTACTTTTTCCCCTTTAATTTCCATGTTTAATAAATTTTCAGCTATTTCAAAAGCTTCACCAGGACTATCTGCAAATTTTATTCCTCCGGCTTTTCCTCTTCCACCTATAAGAACTTGAGATTTTACAGCTACTGAAGCATTCATTTCAGAAGCTATTTCCATAGCTTCTTCAGGTGAGTAAGCTACATGTCCTTCTAATATATTAATTCCATTTTTTTTAAATAATTTTTTTGCAGAATGTTCAAAAAACTTCATTTTATCCTTTTTCCTACCTTTTTTAAGTTAATTATCTTTTAAATTAACAATTATTAAATATATTGCATTATTAACTAAGTATATTAGATTTTTTTTATCATAATTTTATATTATAATCATATATATTAAAAATATAATTATTATAATTTTATATATTAAATATAAATTAAAAATTTTATAATTATATATAATTTATAATTAATATATAAAAAAATTAAAATATTTTTATATTTAAATAATTAATTAAAAATTTTATTATAAATAAATAATTAATTAAAAATTTTATATATTTAAATAATTAATTAAAAATTTTATATAAATAAATAATATAATAAAATATTAAATAAAATTATATTAAATATTTATATCAAAAATATTATGTACCATCCATAGCATATCCTGCTTCAAATGCCTGCATATTCTTTTTTTCAGTTCCAGGAGGAACGCTATCTAAAACAGCATCTTTTGCAGCATCATATGAAATAACTTTTGTAAGTTTTGTAATAGCTCCAACCATAACGATGTTAGCTACAATCTTAAGACCTATATCATGTTCTGCTGTTTTATTAACTCTTGCATGATATACATTAATATTATGTTCTTTTACAAAGTCTTTAATATCCTCTTCATCAATCACATCAGAATCTATAATTAGTATTCCACCATCTTTTAAATCCCCCATATAAGCCATTAAAGCTTCATGAGACATAGCTACCAAGATATCAGGACTTGTTAACTTAGGATAATTAATTTCATCATCACTAACAACAACTTCAGTTTTAGAAGCCCCTCCACGTGCTTCAGGACCATAAGATTGAGTTTGAACTGCATTCAGACCATCAAAAAGTGAAGCAGCTTTTCCCACAATGATTCCTGCTAAAATAACTCCTTGACCTCCAAAACCAGCTATTCTAATTTCTGTTCGCATATTATTACCTCAATAAATATCACATTAATCTAACTGTTATTTTTATTATTATTCTTTAAAAATATCTTATTCTTAAAAATTATTGTATTCATAAAACTTATCTTATTCTTAAAAATACCTTATTCATATAAACAATCTTATTCCTAAAAATACATTATTCTTAAAAAACACATTATTCTCAAAATACCTTATTCCTACAAAATACCTTATTCTTGGAAACTATCTTGATAAGCTGATTGTACAGCTAAATCTCGTCCACATTGTTCTACTGATAAATCACAAATATTTTTTATAAGATCTTTTTTTGGTTTATTGACAAATTCACCAACAATAATTTTTCCAATTAATTTTTCTTCATCCATCTTGTCTGCTTTACGTTTATTAATACTATTTTCTTTAAAAATTTTAACCATATCAACAGGATTTCTAATTCTATTTTTCCTTCCAAAGTAAGTAGGACATTGTGAAACTACTTCAACAAAGGAAAATCCTGGATTTAACAAAGCTTTTTTAATTGACTTAGATAATTGTAATGGATGAGCTGTTGTCCATCTAGCTACAAAACTAGCTCCAGCTGCAGTTACAAGTTCAGCTAAATTAAAAGGTTTTTCTATTGAACCATAAGGAGCTGTTGTTGCAAAACTACCTTCTGGAGAAGTTGGACTAATCTGTCCACCAGTCATTCCATATATATTATTGTTAACACAGATAACAGTCAGGTTTATATTTTTTCTTGCAGCATGAATAAGATGATTTCCACCAATAGCTGCAGCATCACCATCACCAGTAAATACAACTATATTTAAATCAGGGTTTCCGATTTTTAATCCTGTAGCAAAAGTAATAGCTCTTCCATGAGTAGTGTGTAAAGAATCACATTTAGCATAACCAGGAATACGTGATGAACATCCAATTCCAGAAGTCATAGCTACTGAGTTAAAATCTATTTCTGCAGATTCCATTCCTTTAAAGAATGTATTCAAAACAGTCCCATTTCCACAACCTCCACAAAAGATGTTTGGAAGTCTATCTTCTCTTAAATATTTAATAAATGGGTTTTCATTATTACCTACCATAGTACCACTTCCTTAGCTAATCTCCTTAATTTTTGATAGTATCACTTCAGGTTTGTGAAGTTCTCCACCTATCTTTGGAATAAGGTGAACATTAGGTCTATTTTCACCAACCATTCCAGCAACTCTTTCAACTTCATAGACCATTTGACCTAAGTTCATTTCTACAACAATTAAATTTTTAGCCACTTCAGCAGCTTTTAATATTTGAGCTTCAGGGAATGGCCATGGAGTATCAACTTTTATTGAACCAACTTTTAACCCTTCTTCTCTAGCTTGAACTACTGCCCTATGTACAGATCTAACAGGAGCACCATAAGAAATAATTATAGTATCTGCATCATCACAAAATCTTTCATGAACTGAAACAATTTTTTCTCTATTGTTTAATATTTTATTATTTAAACGAGTTATGAGTTTAGTATGAGCTTCAAAATCTGCAGAGTCAGGATATCCTCTTTCATCATGTGTTAAACCAGTAACAGGAATTTTGTATCCCTGACCAAAAGCAGCCATAGGAGGAGCTCCATTTTCTTCGGCTTTAAAAGGAAGGTAAGGATTATTAGTAGAAAATTCATCTGGGCTTTCTTTAGGCATAGTTCTAGGAATTACATCAACACTATCAGGAATAGTTATTTTTTCCCTCATATGACCAATTATTTCGTCAGTTGCAAGTATAACTGGAACCCTGTACTGTTCAGATAAATTAAATGCTTCAACAGTAAAATCAAAACATTCTTGAACAGATGACGGAGCTAAAGATATTGGTTCATAATCTCCATGAGAACCCCACCTAATCTGCATCATGTCACCTTGAGAAGCCATAGTAGGTTGTCCTGTTGAAGGACCTCCTCTTTGAACATTGACAATAACAGTAGGAGTTTCAGTAATATGAGCATAACCAATATTTTCTTGCATTAATGAAAAACCAGGACCTGATGTAGAAGTCATAGTTTTTAAACCAGACCAACTAGCACCAATAATAGCACCAATAGCTGCAATTTCATCTTCCATTTGAATGAAAGACCCTCCATGTTTTGGAAGTAATTCAGCTAATTTTTCAGCTACTTCAGTAGAAGGAGTTATAGGATATCCTCCAAAGAATTTACAACCTGCTTTAATAGCACCATATGCACATGCTTCATTTCCTTGAACAAATAATTCTTTAACCATGTTATTCCTCCACACTAGTATCATTAGCTTCAGATGTATTATTCACATCATTAGTATCTTCACCATACACAGTAACCGCTTGATCAGGACAAGATAATTCACACAAATGGCATTTATTACATTTTTCTTCATTTTCAAAAATTGGTAAATAAACACCTTTCTTATTTGCCTTAGAAGATCTTATAAAAACATCTTTAGGGCAAAATTCAATGCATATGTCGCATCCTTTACATAATTCAGAATCAATTTTAATCATTCAAAATCTCCTGTAATTAATTTAATTGATAGTTATTAAACAATTTCTTATTTATTAAGAATTTCTTTATTTATTAAGAATTTTTTTATATTATTAAACAATTTAAACAATTTCTTATTTATTAAAGAATTCATTATATATTTTTAAAGATATTTCTTTATTTATTAAAGATAATTCTTTATTTATTAAAGATAATTCTTTATATATATTAAAAAATTTATTTATAAATAATTTTTTTAGTTATTAAACAGTTTTTTATTTATTAAATAATTTTTAGTTATTAAACTTTAATTATTATAATAATTTCTTTAGTTATTAAACTTTAGTTATTAAATAATCTCTTAAATAGAATAATTACTAAATATATTTTAGTTATAATTAATTATAACAATAATTATGATAACTATTAATCCATATCAACCTCTTATTCGTTTAAATACCCAATATATATATATATATATTTAAATAATATATTGATTATCTATTATTATTAATCATGACAAATTTTTCGTCTATGATATATGCTTTAGTTTTAGTTATTAATAAAATTTTTTATTTAATTAAAAAAAATTATAAAAAAATTATAAAAAAATAAGAAAAAACTAAAAATAAGAATAAAAAATTATAAAAAAAATTATAAAATTATAAAAAAATAAGAAAAAACTAAAAATAAGAATAAAAAATTATAAAAAAATAAGAAAAAAAGTAGATAAATTATTAAACTACTTATTTCATAGCTTTTAAACGAACTTCTGGTTCTAAAGCCCGAGGTTCGGCAGCCACAATAGCTGCACCTTTAGCTACGACAGTCATAGGATCTTCAGAAATAGTTACTGGGACAGATAATTCATCACAAATTCTTTCTCTAAGACCTCTTAACTGTGAACTTCCTCCAACAGCTACACTATTATTGAAAACGCCAGTAATTAATTCTGGAGAAAGTCTTTCTAAAACAAGATTAAGACCATCAATAATTTGTTTCATAACAGGTTCTGCAGCATCAGCTACGAGAACTGAATCTATAATAATCTTTTTTGGTCTGTTAGTTTCAGCAGATTTACCAATGACTTCCGTAGTAAGAATTTCTAAATCTTCACTGCAATGAATCATTCCAACTTTAATCTTAGCTGCCTCTGCATCATGGATACCAATTCCAACATTATATTTTTCTTTAACAATATCAACAATATTGTTATCAATATCATCTCCACCATATCTAACAGTTTCAATATCAGTAATTCCTCCAAGAGAAATAACAACTAAATCAGTAGACCCTGCACCAATATCAACAACCATAGTTCCATCTGGCTCAGCTATAGGAAGTCCTGCACCAATAGCTGCAGCTAATCCCTCACTAATAACTAAAACATAATCTGCTCCTGCTTTTAAACCAATTTTCTCAGCAGCTTGTTTTTCTACTTCAGAAGCATCTCCAGGAATACCAATAACAATGCGACCAACAGATTCTCCTTTTTTAATACCAATTTCCATAGCTTTGACTAATAAAGCTTGAGCTTGAGCCACACTTTCAATAACTCCTTTTTTCAAAGGGCGAAGTGCAATAATATCTTCAGGTGTTCTTCCAAGCATTAGCTTTGCTTCTTCACCAACAGCTAATACTGATGTAGCATCCTCTTTTTTTACTGCTACAACTGAAGGTATTTGATATAAATCAAATTTATCTCCAGATGGTTTTGCGATAACAGTATTTAAAGTACCTAAATCTATTCCTAGACTGTTACTGATTCCTGCTACATTTGGCTGCCTCTTTTTTTCCGCATTACCAGTTCCAAATAAATTCATGTTTGTTCCTCTTCTCTTAATTATCATATTATAAATTTTATTAAATATACTCATGATTACATTCACCTAATAAGTCATTATTATACAATATAAAATTCCCTAATATTCATAATAATTCTATTTTCAATTAATAAAAAAAATTATTATTGATTATCATTATAATTTAACTATTATTAATTATATTATTGATTATTATTAATTATTATATGTATTATATATTATCTAATATAAAATTTATCTAATATAAAATTTTATCCAATATGAAATTCTATCAGTTTATTTATAAAACTTTCATTAATTATTATGAAATCCCATCAATTATTATAAAACTTTCATTAACAATTATGAAATCCCATCAATTATTATAAAACTTTCATTTATTCTCATTTGTTTCCCTTGAAAATATCTTTAAAGTCAATTACAAATATTTTATTTCCAGTAGCGATTTTTTTAATAGTCATAACATCTTCTTCATTTTCAATTGAAATAAGAATTGTTGATAAAACTACATCACTCATATTAAATAATGGAGATAAAAGATCATTTATGAAATTTGGAAGTTTCATACTTAATTGTATATCCGTTTCAATGAATCCCGTAGTTTGATCTTCTAATAATAAGGAAAAATTAGCTTTTGCTATTTCTGAATCTCCAACAAATTTTTTAATAGCATTGTCTGGAGCTACAAGTAACATTAAATTAGGTTCATTTTCAACATAAAATGGTGCAATCTGAATATAAGCTCCACCTTCCTCTTTACAATCATAACTGATTTCTCTTATTTTTTCAGATTCCCCATATAACATTATAAAATCAAATTTTTTATGAACATAAGATTCTTTTAAAGTAACATGTTCCCTAAAGAGTATTTTTACACGATCTTTTGAAGCAATAGCGGCATATGCTATGTCATTAACTAGTTCATCATTTCCTGCAACAACACACCATAATTTTTCTGAACTTTGTTCACTAGAAACCTTAGCAGCTTGCCTTAGAACTTGTATCTTATCTTCTATCATATCTTCACTCACCTGTAGATAAATACTTTATTGTATTTTACAGGATTTTAATTAATTTTTATTTTAATACTCTATGTCCACTAATTTATATAATGTTTAAATAATATAAAATTATTAAAATCTAGTTTTATCTTCATTTTTTATAGAGAAACATATTTTAGTATCATAAATTATGTAGAACACTATTTTATTATTAAATAATTAGTTAAATATTGATTTATCTTTATTTTTCATTTAAAATCAAAAATTACAAAAGAAAATAAAAAAATTAGATGATAATTTTTTAAAGCTTTCTTAATTTTTTAGATTAACATAATAAAATATGTTCTATTGATATTTAAATTTATCTTTTAATCTTTAAAATAAATAATATGTATATACAAATATATATTTTAATAATACTTTTATTAATATTGCTTTTATTAAATAAAATATACTACTCATACAATATTATTAAGAATGTATATATCATTTATGAAAATTTTATGAAAATTTTGTGAGTATTTGAGTAAAACAAAGTTTAAATTAAGTATGTTTATAAAAATACTGATTTAATAACAAATAAAGTTATAGATTTAGAATATTCCAAAAGAGACTACTTCAATAATCTAAAAAAAATAATCTAAAAAAATATCTAAAATCCATAAATGATTAAAAAAATATCTAAAGAAATAATCTAAAAAAAATAATCTAAAAAAAATAATACTAAAGAAAATAAAAAATCTATAAATGATTAAAAAAATATCTAAAGAAATAATCTAAAAAAAATAATCTAAAAAAAATAATACTAAAGAAAATAAAAAATCTATAAATGATTAAAAAAATTATCAGATGAATAGTTAAGCAGAATAATCATATAATTATTGATTAAAATTTATGATTTATTAAGCTAAAATTCTGATAATTATATCTAAATTCGAAAAATTATATCCAAATCTGTGACAATTAATCAATTACTGAATTATAACCTTTTTCAATTGCATCAAGATTCATTTCATGAAACTTAGAATTTAAATTATTTTTCATAGCTTTAATAATAGCTTCTTTTGAAATCGGAAATCCTTCATGAGCAACAGTTGCACCTAATAAAACCATATTCAATGCTAATAAACTTCCAGCTTCAATAGCTAATTTTTCAGCTTCAACTGGATAAACAAAATTAAAATTTTCATTTAAATTAGATACAATCTCTTTAACATCAGGATAATTTTGATTAAACTGATTTAAAGTTGAAGGTATAATTGGAGAAGTATTAAAAACAATTTTAGTGTCCTCATTTGCTTTATCAAGTGCTCTAACAGCTTCAATAGGTTCAAAAGCTAAAATTATATCTGCATTATTTTTTTCAATAACAGAACTTTTATAGCCACCTAATTTTAACTCTGTTGATACAACCCCTCCTCTTTGAGACATTCCATGAATTTCACTTAGGATAACTTCATACCCTTCATTCATAGCTGCTTCACCAATGATGACTGAGGTTTTGATAATTCCTTGACCTCCAACACCACAAATATAAATATTGTAAGAATTTTCTTTATTTAACATATGTAACTCCCATTATAACTAATATCTTCATTGTAAATTTTTCATTATAAATAACTTCTATTATAAATAACTTCTAATTATAAATATTTTATTATAATAATTTATACTGTCTAATTATAAAAAAAGTATATAATTATTTAATTTTTTTTACCAACAATAGCTCGTTCATCACACACTTGTACACATACTGCACAACCTTTACAAACAAGATGATCAATTATCACTTTTTCATTAACAACTGATATCGCTGGACAAGCGAGTTTATCAATACATATTTTACAATTATTACATTTATCTTGATTTATTGTCATTGGTTTTTTTCTTTTTAATCCTTTAATTAAAGTACAAGGATGTTTAGCTATTATAACTGCTACCCCATCATGTTTTAATGCTCTTTTATAAGTATCAACAGTTTGTTTTAAGAGCATCGGATTTATGGTTTCAACAAATTCACATTCAGAAGCTTTAGCTATTTTTTCAATAGAAATTTCAGGAGCAAAATCCCCCATTCCATCAACAGGAAGTCCTGGATGTGGTTGACCTCCAGTCATACCAGTAGTTCTATTATCAAGAACTGTTACAACAAATCTATGTTTATTGTGAACACCATTTATCAATTGAGGAATTCCTCCATGGAAAAATGTTGAATCTCCAATAAAGCTAACAATATATTGATTAGTTCCTGCAGAAAAACCACAAGCATCACCAATACTTGCCCCCATAGACAATAAATAATCAGTAGTTTCATAAGGAGGACTTATACCAAGAGTATAACATCCAATATCAGAAGAAAAAATGAGATCTTCATTAGCTATTCCCATTTCGTCCATAGCACGCCTAACACCAAAATATGTGGCTCTATGAGAACAACCAGCACATAATGTAGGTAAACGATCAGGTAAATTGTTTTTTAAATTGGTTAAATCCTTATTAAGCTCAAGTTCTTTAGAATTATCTAAATCATTTCCATTTTCATTAATAATTTTATTAATTGAATCTCTAACAATATTACAATTGTATTCATAAGGCATTGGGAAAGTTCCATTAATTTTTCCATAAACAGGAATATTTAATCCTGCTTCACCAAGAATAACTAAAATTTCTTTCTCCACTATAGGATCTACTTCTTCAACTACAATAATCCCATCTAAGTCTTTAACAAAATCTAAAACCAAATTTTTTGGGAAAGGATAAGTAAAACCTAATTTTAAAATATCCATTTCTAAATTATCTCCATTAATAACATCATAAGCGTAATTAAAAGCACTACCACCAGCTATTAAACCAAGTTTTCTTTTATTTCCAGAATTGTTAAATTCAAAGACAGTGTTTAACTTAGAACTATTTGATACTTTATTAATATCAATCATTTTAGCTATTAACTTTTCATGCATTATTCCTGCATTTTGCGGAACTGGAACAAATTGTTGTTTATTCTTCTTGAAAAATCCTTTTTTCCAATGCACTGGAGAAGAATCTCTTTGTAAATGTTGATTGTTATTATTACTATTTTCAAAAACCTCTTCATCTGAAATATCTTCAAATTCTACAACACCTCTCATATGAGAAACCCTTGTAGTTGTACGAATAATAACTGGAATAGAAAATTCTCTTGATAATTCATAACCATATTTCATCATATCCTTAATTTCTTGAGGATTTGAAGGTTCTAAAACTGGACAATTAGCTAATCTAGCATAATTTCTAGTATCTTGCTCATTTTGAGAAGAAAACATTGAAGGTTCATCAGCAACGAGAACAACCATTCCACCAGGAGTTCCTGTATAAACTGCAGACATAAATGAGTCAGAAGCTACATTTAATCCTACATGCTTCATAAAAACAAGAGTTTTAAGTCCACTAGCGGAACTAGATGCTCCTACTTCCATAGCTACTTTTTCATTAATTGAAAACTCGAAAAATATACCTGCATCCTTTGCAAGAACAGAGAATATATTTCCTATTTCAGAAGTAGGTGTCCCAGGGTATGTGGCAGCAATTGAAACACCTGCTTCAATAGCTCCTCTTACTGTTGCTTCATTACCTAATAAAAATTCTTTATCTCCATCTTTACCTTTTACTAACTGATTTAAATCCATTATTATTCACCATAATTGTAATATACATAAATAGTATAGTTAAATATATAATTATCCAATAAAAACTCAATCAAATAAAGAAAGATTCAATCAAAATATTCTAATATAAAAATAATTATAATTATTAACTATTAAACATGACAATTTATCATACAAGATTATATTTAAATAAACTAATAAATATACCTTTGGATTAATATGTTATTTAAATTGATATATAACTTCAAATCAATTTTAATATAAATTAGTATATTGACTATATAAATTCTAAAAATTTTTATTATTAACTAAATAAATTAATATAGGGTTATAAAGAAAATAATCTCTAAATCTAATATATAATTTATAAAATTGTATTCTAAACCTAATAATATAGTTTATAAAATTATTATAATATTATATAAATATTATATAAATATTAAAAATAAAAAAGAGACAAATCTTATTTTAAATAAAGTTCATATTTTAATAAATATAATGGAGATAAAAATGATAGAAATTAAAGTATTGAGGTTTGATAAGGAAAAGGATAATGAACCTCATTTTGAAAAATATGAAATAGAAAAAACACATAAGATGAAAGTGTTAGATGCATTAATAGCTATTAATGAAAAATATAACACTAATTTAAGTTTTAGAAGTTCTTGTAGAGCTGGTCAGTGCGGATCTTGTGCTTTAAAAATGAATGAAGAAATAGTTCTTGCATGTAAAGCTGAAATTGAAGATGATGTAACTATTGAACCTTTAGATTTTCCAGTTATAAAAGATTTAATTGTGGATAAATCTGAAATTGAAGAAAAAATAGCTAGAATGGGACTTTATTTAGAAGCTGATGATAATTTATATAATAATGAAACAAAATATGACATTCAAACAAATGAATGTACTTGTCCATCTATAATTGAAAGTATAGAATGTGTAGATACTAAAAAAGTTAGAAGTTGTATTGAATGTTATTCATGTCTTTCAGCTTGTCCTGTCATAAAAGTATCTTCTGAATTTGCAGGACCTTATTTCATGAGATATTTATCTAAATTTGATTTTGATCCTCGTGATACTGGGAAAAGAACTGAAGAAAGTATTGAAGAAGGATTATATTATTGTACTAGTTGTGGAAAATGTGGTGAAGTTTGTCCAAAAGAAATCAACAGTTTTGGAGATGCAATTGAAAAATTAAGAGCATTAGCTAACAATAAAAATTTAGGACCTCTTGAAGCACACAAAGAAGTTAAAAAAATGATTGAAAGTACTGGACGATCTATAGAATCAGTTGAAGAAAGCTTTATTGAAGCAGTTAATAAAAAGAAATCAAGTGAATCTGAAGCTAAAGAGAAAATTAAACAATCCATTATAGATAAAAAATCTAAAATAGCTGTTTTTACAGGGTGTATGATAGATTATAGACTTCAAGATCTTGGTTTTGCACTTATCGATGTTTTAAAGAAAAATGGAATTGAAGTTGATGTTCCAGAAAATCAAGTCTGTTGTGGTTCACCAATGCTTAGAACTGGTCAAACTAATATTGTAAATGACCTTGTTGAAAAAAATAAAAAGGTATTTTCTAAATATGACACAATAATTACAATGTGTGCAGGATGTGGAGCTACATTAAAGAAAGATTATCCCAAATATGGAGTTAAGTTCAATATATTAGATATTAGTGAATTTTTAACTGATAATCTTGATACCAATCAAATGAAAGATTTGAATATGAAAGTTACATATCATGACCCTTGTCATCTTGTTAGAGGTCAAGAAATAACTGAAGAACCTCGAAAAATATTGAATAAAATAAAAGGCATCGAATTTATAGAAATGGAAAAACCTGATCAATGTTGTGGAGCTGGTGGAGGAGTAAGAGCTGGGAAACCAGAAATAGCCTTTAGTTTAGGTAAACAAAAAGCAGATATGATTAAAAAACTTGATGTTGATGCAGTAATCAGTATTTGTCCATTTTGCCAATACAATATCCAAGACGCCTTAGATAAAGAAGGATTAGAAAATATCAAAGTCATGAACATATTAGAACTTCTTAAAAAAGCTTATCAATAAATAATCAAAACTTTTAGAACTTCTTAAAAAAATAACCCTAAAATAATAAAAATTAGTCTAGGAGTTGGTCACGTAGGAACAATGACAAAAGAAACAGTGATTGTTAAAGATGATAATACTGTTTTAGAAGAAAAAGAGGAAAAAAATTCAGAAAATAAGACCAAAACAAAAACAACAGCTAGTTCCACAAAAAGAGGAAAGAAACTCTCCATCATAGAAGGAATGAAATTTTCAAAAGATCAAAACCTTCTTGAAGATAATATATTCATTGTTTTTGTAGAATGTGAATCTCCTGGAAATATTGGTTTTTTAGCAAGAGTTATGGCTAATTTT
>WRCI01000017.1 GCA_009784145.1 Methanobrevibacter sp. | reverse complement strand
TTTAACAAAAACAAATGCAAATATGAAAGAAACTGGAATGCCATTATTAGCTATATTTTTAGTATTAACTGTTTTAATAGGTTCATGTATTAAGAAAAGTAAACACTTTTTCATGAAGAGAAAATAAAAATCTCTTCTATTTTTTTATTATTTTTTATTTAGTTAATTTTAATATTTTATTTTTTTCTTCAGTATAGTTATTTTTTCATAACATATTACTAATAGTAATATACTTTTCATAAAATATTATTAACATAATATAAACACTTTTAATTTTACATTTACAAGTATCACAATAAAATAGTACAACATTTGGACAATACCAAAATAATAAAAACCTTTATATAATATAATGTTCAATCTTTGTACATACATATTAAAAATATGGTGATTATCGTGTTTGATATTTTTGGAAAATGTCCTCAAGTAAAAGTAATTAGTTTTTTTATTTCTTCTCCTTTTGAAGAATATACTAAAACACAAATTGCAATTGGTGCTGATATTTCAAGAACCACTCTTAATATATTCATAGAAACTTTTTTAGATTTAAAAATATTATTGAAAAAGAATAATGGAAAATATGAATTAAATAAAGAATCAGAATTAGTGAAGTTGATTGCTAAATTACAATTTAAACTGTCATATATAGAATCTAAAAAGCAATTAAAAATATTAGAAGAAGAAAATTTAAAAGAAGACAATTTTACAGATAAAGAAATTGATGAGATTTTAGATAAAATACCTGATTATATAGGATTAAATGATGAAGATACTAAAGATTTAATACTTGAAGAGAGAAAAGAGTTAAAAAGATTAAGAAATATTGAAAAAGAATTTAAACTCATGATTGATAATTTAAAAGAAAATAATAGGGATTCAGAAAGTAAACTTTTGGCTTTTGAAAAATTAATAAAAAATCCAAGAGTAGCGAAATAATTATTTTATTCAAAACTAATTATTTTCTATACTTCCCAAAATAAATAATCATAACACACATATAGCTGAAATCACTATTTATAACTTCTTTTAAACTAGTTGTGACAATCTTTTCTTCTGGATAGCTAAGTTTTTCACAAATAGTTACTTTTCTATCTCCACTTACTCCATTATTGAGTAAAAATTTTGCCATATCTTTTACACTTTTTGAAGGTAAAGCTATGGTAGCTTGTCCATTGTCGACAAAATCTAAAATATCTTCTATATTTTCCCTACCATGGAATGTCATTATATTAGCTTCGTCCCATGAAATTTTGTTTTTAGCTGCAGCTAACTGTAGAGAGCTAATTCCTGGAATAACTTCAATATTTTTCTCATTAAAGTTTTTATTTTTAGCTATTCGAAGAATAGATTTTAAAACTCCAGAAAACCCAGGATCTCCTGTTGAAAGAACACAAACTTTTTTTCCATCTATAACTAAATCTACTGCAAGATTTAATTTTTCTTCAAGGTCTTTAACATTTAAACCAATAGCTTCATTTATTTCATCAAAAATATCAATAGCTCTCCAGCTTCCAATAGTGATATCTACATTTTTAACAGTATCTATAGCTTTTTGAGTAAGATACTCTTTAGAACCTGGACCAATCCCAATAATGAATAATTTTGACATTTTTTTAATTCCTTTTATTCTTACTATTCTGACAAAATCTTATTTTGATATAGATTTATCTCATTATTGATATTAATATTTATTTATTATTATCATGAATATATTTTTTATTATAGATATTATGAAATTGAATATATCAATATACTTAAATATATCAATAGGTTTAAAACATGTCTCTGATTTATTAATTAAGATATATCTATAATTTATCCAATTAATATGAAATATAAATTAAATATATAATTAAGACTGTTGTAAAAAAATATTTGAGATTATAATTTTTTATTATATAGTACTTTTTGTCTAGAAACAAATAAAAAATTTTAAATATTAAAAAACATTATTTTTTATTATATTATAACATCATATTATAATTATATAGTGAGGTAGTGTGATATATTTATAAAGTTAAAAAAATATAATATATTATATAAAATAAATTTAGTTGTTTTATAAAAAAGCCTTTGGTGTTTTTTATTATTGATTATAGTCTTGAAGAAGCATTGAACATATTATCTAATTTAAATCCTGAAAATGTCAGTGAAGATTCTTTTAGAGACACTAAACATGTTGTTGATTCAAATAATAAGCGACATAAAAATTTGAATATGATTTATGATTTACTCTTTGATGGAGATATTGTTGCTTTATTGAAAAGTAATTATAATCTTTTTAAAATTATTTATGAACATCCTACATTAAATAGCAAAGATTTATGTGTTGTTGTTAGTATAACTGATGATAAAGGAGTTAAACTTATTACTACATTAAATCAACCTAAAGAGAGAAGAGTGAGAACTTATGAAAGATAATGAAATATTGGTTGAACATTCTTATGATCCTGATGCTGATGCTTTATTTATTAGTAAAGTAGCTGATTATGAGTATGATGAGTCTGTTGAATTGACAAATGATGTTTATTTAGATTTTGACATGAATGGTGAGGCATCTGCAGTCGAAGTTTTAAATGCTTCTAAAGTTTTCAATGTTTCAAAGTTCAGTCTTAAAAATATTGGTCCTATTTCTATGAAAATCGGAGTCAATGAGAAATTAATTTGTCTTGAGTTGTCCATAGGTGTTTTAGTTCATAATAAAGAGTTATTGAAATCTTTAAATCATTCAGCTGTTAATGATATTAATGCTCCTATAATGAATACCGAGTTAGCTACAGCTTAATCTTTTGTTTTTATAGGTTATCTTTTTTATTATATTTATATTACTTTTTGTTTTGTTTAAACATATTTGAAATAAGCTATCCCCCAGTCTCTTATTTATATACTCAAAAAAAAAATAAAATAATAATGGTATGACTTTCATAAAATTTGGTGAAAGTAGAAAAAATAGTATTACTAATTATTTCAAAATTGTGCCATTATAATGATTTTTATAGGAATGTTTTTATGCTTCAAATTGCAGTTACAGGAAAACCAAATGTAGGAAAATCATCATTTTTTAATTCAGCTACAAGTTCTACAGTTGAAATGGCTGATTATCCATTTACAACAATAGATGCTAATAAAGCTATAGCTAACGTTGTAAAGCCATGTCCATGTGTTGAACTTGAACTTACTTGTAATCCAAGAAATTCTGAATGTATTGATGGTGAACGATATATTCATGTTGAATTGATTGATGTAGCAGGACTTGTTCCAGGAGCTCATGAAGGTAGAGGTCTTGGAAATAAATTTTTAGATGATTTAAGACAAGCTAAAGTTTTCATACATGTTATTGATGCATCAGGTTCTACTGATGAAGAAGGACGTCCAGTTGATCCAGGCAGCCACAATCCATTTGAAGATATTGAATTTCTTGAACATGAAATTGTTATGTGGATGTATGGGATTTTAAACAAAAATTGGAGTCGATTACTTCGAAAAATAGATGCTGAAAAGTTAGATGTAGCTAAAGTTATTTATGAACAAATGTCTGGAACTGGTGTAAGTCTTGAAGATGTTATTGAAGCAAAAAGAGGAGTTAATCCTGATTATCAAAAGTGGGAAAAGGAAGATTTAATTGAACTTGTTAGTAATCTTAGAAAAATAGCTAAACCAATGTTAATTGTAGCTAATAAAGCTGACCTTCCATCATCAGAAGAAAATATAAAAAAAATTAAAGAAAAATATCCTAATGTTATTCCAACATCTGCTGATAGTGAACTAGCACTAGTTAATGCAGCTAAAGCAGGACTTATTAAATATAATTCTGGAGACTCTGATTTTGAAATAATTGATAAGGATAAGTTAAATAAAAATCAGTTAAATGCTTTAAATTATATTAAAGAAAATGTACTTGATAAATATGGAAACACCGGTGTTCAAAAAGCTTTAAATACAGCTGTATTTGAGCTTCTTAATATGATTGTTGTTTATCCAGTTGAAGACGAGCATAAATTCACAGATAATAATGGAAATATCCTTCCAGATCCAATACTTATTAAAATAGGATCTAATCCAAGAAATTTAGCCTATATTGTCCACACGGATATTGGGGATAAATTTATGCATGCTATAAATGCAAGAAAGAATATGCGTGTAGCTAGTGATTATGAATTATTAGATGGAGATATTATTAGTATTATTACTAGCTAATTCGAGTTTTTATAATAATTATTTTCATCTAAGTTAGGTTCTTTTAGGGATTTCATAATTTTATTTATTTGTAAACTCTATACCAAAACGATTAGGACACACTTTACGACATAAAAAACATTCAAATACCCATTTACGATTTATTATTTTGAGCATTGTTTTACCACATTCTTTTTTCCCGAATAAAGCAGGATTATCCAATGATTTTGATGGACACATTTCAACACATTTGTTACAGTTATCACAAACTGTATATTGGGGTTTTTTATCTGGACTTAGGTCGGCATCAGTAAGAACAGCACTGAACCAAAGAAGACTACCATATTCTGGATTTATAAGTAAATAATTTTTGCCAATGATACCAAGACCTGCTAATTCAGCAGCATGTTTTAAGGATATAGTTCCATATTGCTCACCATTCACCCATTTACCACCGAATCCTTTTATAGCTCGCGTTTTGTATCCATTGTCCTTGATTTGTTTTGCAACATTTTTTGCTATGCCGTTCATTTTTTCTACCATAGCTTTTCGACTTTCAGTATATTTAGCTGAAGTTTCGAGAGCTTCTTGTGGAGATGGAGACCCAAAAACAACTACAGAAAGGCACCCTTTCAATGCATCTGTAGGCTTAAAACCTTTTGGTGCAAGTTTGAAATCTTTACTAGTAGCTATACCCACTACACTTGCTCCTGCATCTAATCCATATTTTTTTGCTATTGCACTACTTAATTCCTTTGTCATTTTATCTATACACTATATTTTGTATTTATTTTCCTCATTTTTCAGCTAGTTCAACTACTCTTTTCGCACTTTCAATAAGATTTTTAGTAACACTTTTTTTGAAAATGGCTTTGAAAAAGAATGCTAATGTCCCAGATATTTCAACAGCAAACCTTATTTTTAGAACATCATTGTCTTTAACAATTTCATGTATATAATCTACTGTACTCAGTGGCATTTTTGCCTGTAAGATAAAGGATTTATTTACAACAACATCTTTCAATGGCATTGACACTATTGGCTTTTTGAGGTTTTTTATGGTTACCAATGCATCATCTTCAAAATTTCCATCAATGGTTGAATACTCGATACCATCAATCCACTCTTTCCAATTTTCGACATCAGTAAATATTTGCCATATTTTGGCTTCTGATGCATTACATTCCATAGAAAATTCATTTATTAACATACTAGGTCTTCCTAATTATTTCAAATTTTTAATTGAAACTATATTTATTATATTATAATATCTTATATCTATTCATTATATGTTATATCTATTCATATTTCTTATTTTACAATACAAACATAGTTTATCCAAGAGCTTATGAAAACTAATATTCGATATATCTTGATAAATTCATATTTTTTTTATAAATTATTTATTATAATAATGATAAGTCAACTTTTCAAAAAGTAAAATTTATTTTTTAAATAGTAAAATTTATTTATTAAAAAGTAAAGTTTATTTTTCAAATAGTAAAGTTTATATATCAAATAGTAAAGTTTATATATCATAAAGTAAATAGTACTTTACATCAAGAGGTGATATTTATGAAAACTTGGATAAAAGCTTTTTTGATGTTTTTAATATTTGTTTTAGCATCAATAGTTTGGCTTATTGGAATTATTTTTGCAGATTTTAAATTTTTCATTTTAGGTGGGGCAATTCTAGGTTTCTTAGGAATATATATCTATAAAAATCGTGAAGATTTAAAAACTGTAAGAACTGATAATGGTGATGTAGTAGAAGATGAAAGAAACGAATTTATAAGTGAAAAAGCAGGGAATACAACTTATGAAATTATAATATTTTCAATGGTTTCAATGGGAGTAGCTATTTTAACACTTAGAGATATTTATCCTCAACACGATATAATAGCTTATACTTTACTTTTAGTAGCGATTATTAGCTTTATTACTAATAAAATAGCTAAGTTTTATTATAAAAAGAAATATAATTGATAATAATTAATTTGAGGCAATCTCATGAAAAATAGACTTAAAGTGTTTAGAGCCATGAAAGACATAACTCAAAAGGATTTAGCTAAAGAACTTTCTGTTACAAGACAATCAATAGTTTCAATTGAAAATGGAAAATATGATCCATCTTTGAAATTAGCTTTTAAAATAGCTATATACTTTGATGTTAGAATTGAGGATATTTTTGATTATGATGGATGATTAGATTTTAGAGTTTAGAATATTTTTGATTATGAAAAATAAAGAATTATTTTTAAAGGAGATATTATGAATATGAAAATCAATAAATATGTTTTAGTAATTGCTATATTAAATTTTATAGCAATAATTTTAATGACCTTAAGACTTCCAGATATAGTTCCACTTCATATAGGTTTCACAGGGGCTGTGAATTTATTTGGTTCTAAATGGTTTATTCCAGCAATTGGGATGATTCCAATTTTATTTGTGATTTTATATAATTTTTGGGATGAACGTCATGACAAATTAATAGGAAATGAAAATATTAAAGATCAATTACTTCCAATTTTAACTTTTTTCTTTATGGTTATTCCTTGGATTCTTGTGGTTATGGCATTAGCTGATTCTACAGCTTTAAATAGCTTAGTTGCTATTTTTATTTCTGGATTATTAGCAGTCATATTTATTATATTAAGTTATTTTATTAGGTCTATTGAACCAAATAGGTTTGTAGGTATTAGAACTCCACGAACCTTAAAAAATGAGACAGTTTGGAGAAAAACTAATAAATTAGGCTCTTATCTTTTTTTAATAGGGGGATTGATTGTATTAGCTTCTTCAATAATTGCTTTAATTACAAATAATACTTATTATCTTATGATTTCTTGGATAATTACTATTCCTTTAATAGTCATTGTTCCAGTTTTTTATTCTTATTATATATAATAAGATTAATAATTAAGGAATATTATTATATATTTTAGCTATATTTTTTATATATTTTGTTCTTTTTTTCTTTATTTTCATATATTTTATTTATTTTCTATTTATTTTTATATATTTTATAATTATAATAATATAATAGTATAATAATAGTATAATAATATAATAGTATAATAATAGTATAATAATATAATAGTATAATAACATAATAATATAATTAGTTTAAGTAGTATACTATTAGTTAGAGGTATTTCAAGAGGATATATTACAATTTTACCCATATATTTTCTTATTATTTGAATCGATTATCTGTTGGAACTTTTTTGAAGCTCTTTTATAATTCACAATATCTACTCTGTAAGGCAAATCTGATTCTGAAAATTCATATTCTAAATTTGAAGTTCTATCTAATCCTAATTTATTTTTACAAATGAAAGCAAGATCTAAGTCTGAAAAAGGGTTATGATTTCCAGTCAATCTTGAACCAAAAACCAACACTTCACAATCTTGGGCATATTTATCTAAAATATTTAAGATTACTCGCATTTCTTTTTTCTGTATATGAATCATCTTCTTTCTCCAAAGAATTTTTTCAATCCCTTACCTTTATTCTTGTTTCTCCAAAGAATTTTTCAACCCTATGTATTTATCCTTGTTTCTCTATTGTGTTTTCTATTTTTTCATCATATTCTATACGTTTTTCCAAAGCAGAAATTAAGTCTTTTACATAAGTTTTAAACTCTTTTGCAGTTGCATATACTTCTTTTGCAGTATCTTCATCATAAGTGTGGGATGTTTTATTTCTTGCATTATGGAATTCTACCCATTTGTGAAAATCATATATTAATCCTTTTTCCCCTGCAATTCTAAATAAATCTTTTCTTGTTAAGATTTCCACATCACTATCTTCCATTTCTATATATCTTTTCATCATTTTCCATGAAAGTTCATAAGTAATTTCAAAATGATGTATAAGTGCATTACTGACAATTTCTTTTTCATATAATTTATCTGATGAATATGTTTCTATGTTTAATGCATAATCTAATGCTTTTGAATATGCAGTATATGCTTTTTTTAATGTGGAAATATCTAATTTATTCATAATATCCTCTTTATTGAGTTATTTTTTAATTCTAAATTATATTAAAGTGATTAAGGATAAGTTGTGATTAAAGATAAGATAATGTTTTTAAATTATAAATATGTTATTATTGCTATCAATTATTATTATATCAATTATTATTAATATTAATTGTTATTATAAATTATTATAATTATATCAAGTATTATTATTATAAATTATTATTATAATTATTCATTAAATATATCTTCGAACATTAGCACAATATTCTTCATATTCTGATTTATAATGACTTTTAAGAAATTCTTCTTCTCTTAAAATTTGGTGATGTATCATTATTGTTAGAAAAATTAGAAATATAATTGTAATAATTGTTGGATATGATAAAAAAACACCAAAGAAAAAAATAACAAAAGCTAAATAAATAGGGTTTCTGCTAAGAGCAAATGTACTAGTAGTTATTAGTTCATCTTTTGTATCCTCATCAATACCAACTCTAAAAGAATCACCAAACACCTTTAATGTAATTGCAAACCAGATTAAAGTTATTGTACATAAGATTATAGCTAAATAATTAACAATATCAATATTCCAAAAAGTGAGTTTAAGAATTTCAGGAAGTGGTAAATTGAAAATAGGTGCTAAAATAGCATAAAAGAAACATAAAATAATTGGAACAAGAATAAAATCACTTTTATCAGTTTCACCAAAGACAATTGCATTTATTCCTTTCTTCTTAAGTATTGCAGATCTGATAAGTACCATTGTTATTAAAATAGCTAATTCTATTATAAGGATATATTTCACAATGTCCATCTCCTTTATTTTTATATTTGATATAAGTTTGTATAATTAATGAAATGCTAAATGAGATAATATAAATTTATATTTGATATAAGTTTGTATAATTAATGAAATGCTAAATGAGATAATATAAATGACATTAAAAATCCCATAGCCATTAAAAAACCAGTCCATTCATGCATCTCACTATAAGCTTCTGGTAACATAGTATCAGCTATCATAGCTAAAAGTGAACCTGCAGCTACTCCTAAAGCTCCTGCTAAGATGTGTTGGTCTGTATGGGAAAATACAATATAACTTGACATTGCAGAAACAGCTGTTAAGATTATTACAAAAACCCAAATTCCTAAAATCTCTTTTCCACTCCACCCACCTAATTTCATATACAAAGAAGCTGAAGCACCTTCAAATGAATTTGCAATTAAAACAGCAAGTAATAAGGATATACTAATAGGTCCTCCAATGAAAAAAGTTAATCCAATAGCTACTGATTCTGGAATTCCATCTAACAATGCCCCTACCAATGTAGTCAAACTTTGAACTTGATATTTGTTAAAATATTTAGTATATCTATGTTTATGGATGTTAAAATTACTAATATCATTATCAGTATTTATATTATTAATATCATTATCAGTGTTTGTATTGTTAATATTATCATCAGTGTTTGTATTGTTTTGCTCACTGTAGCTATTTTCATTTATATTTTCATTTATATTTTTATTTTTATTCTTATTTTTATCTTTAAGAAGGTTTTTTTCATGCTGTTCAATACTATGTCTATGAATAATAGCATCCATTAGAGTAAATATAACAACACCACTTATAAATCCCACTACTGTTGGATACATACCACCATATGAATATGCTTCAAAGAGAAGCTCAAAACACACAGCTGAAATTAATATTCCTGAACTAAAAGCAGTTATAATACCTAGTACTCTTTTGGATATATTGTATTTGTATCCAAAAAAGCCCCCTAAAAGTAGTGCTAAACTACCAAAAGCCCCTAACAATCCTGCTATAATGTAACCTGGAATTATCATAAAAGAATATTTAATATTTATTAGCTAATTTAATTAAATCATAATGTTTTTATTAGCTATTTGATTTTAATAATTTTTACTTATTATCTTTGGTGTTATTTTATTTTTATAGCTTATTTTAGTTCTTATTTCATTTTTATTTATTATTTTAGTTTTTATTATATATTTATTTATTATATTAAATTTTATATTATTTTTATAACTTATTTTAGTTTTTATTATATATTTATTATATCAAATTTTATTTCATTTTCATTTATTATATTAAATTCTATAATATTTTTATAAATAATATAAATATAATGAGGAGTATAGCTATTTCTCGCTATTCATTCTTTATTATTTTTTAGCCCATAAAACTCCAAAAGAATAAGCTTTGAAAAGACAATCAACATGGGAAAATCCAGCGTCTTCTAACCATTTTAGTTGCATACTTGCAGGGACTTTTGAATCAAGATGGAGTCGTTCTATTGCTCTTTTTTTTGCTTCTTCATCAAGACCAGAATTTGAAACTATTTCTATTTCTTTTTTGTGATATTTATTGTTTAAATATTTTGTTTCACCAGCTATCATTTCAGCATTTACAAATATTCCACCTGGTTTTATCCATGCACCAATTTTATGATATATTTCTTCTTTCTCATCAAGTGATAAATGGTGAATAGCTAATGATGAAATTATTGCTTCATATTGTTTTCCATCTTCTGGCTCAAAATCCATTATATTTTTAAGGTGGAAATTAAGGTTACTATGAACACTGAACCTTTCTTTAGCTATATTTAACATTTCTTCAGATATATCAACCAAATCCATATTTGCATTAGGATATTTTTCAAGGAACATCTCAGTAAATAATCCTGTTCCAGTTCCTATTTCTAAAACATCTGGAATTGGATCTTCTAATTCAATACTATCTATAGCTATTCCATAAAAATCATCAAAAACAGGAATTAATTTTTTTCTTTCAGAATCATATTCTTTAGCTATTTTGTTAAATTTGTTGATTACATCTTCCATTTAAATCTCCTCTTTTTAATTTTTTATTTAATATTTTATATGGATATTTAATTTTATTTAGTTATTTATGTAGATATTTGATTTTATTTAGTTATTTATGTAGATATTTGATTTTATTTAGTTATTTATGTAGATATTTGATTTTATTTAGTTCTTTATATGAGTATTTAATTTTATTTAGTTCTTTATATGAGTATTTAATTTTATTTAGTTCTTTATATGAGTATTTAATTTTATTTAGTTCTTTATGTAGGTATTTAATTTTATTTAGTTCTTTATATGAGTATTTAATTTTATTTAGTTCTTTATGTTGATATTTAATTCAGTTTGTTCGTTTATAGATATGTTTAATTATTTTTTTAATGAATATTAAACATATTATTATATTATAATTATTAACTTTATTTAGATATTGAATAGATTTATTTAGATATTGAGTAAATTAAAACTTCATAAATTTCATTATTTTTTATTATACTTTTTTTCTCTAAATTACTATTAAAACCAGCTTTTTTTAAAACTCTTTGAGAAGCTATATTTGGCACGAAAGGAGTTGCATAAATACAATTTATATCAAAGGTTTCAAATCCATAATTAACCATTTCTTTAATAGCTGATGTCATAATACCATTATTCCAATATTTTTCAGCTAACCAATATCCTAATTCGCCTTGTTTATCACATATATTAATTGCTAAAGATGGGGTTTCTTTTTTGGATGTAGCTATTATTTTTGCTTGTGGAGTTACAGTTATTGCACCAGCAGCTTCTTTATTAACTTCAATAACAAATGTATTAGTTGGATTTTCATTTGAAATAAAGTTTATAAAAAGTTCAGCATCTTTTTTTGAATAAGGATAGGGAAATTCATTAGTAAGAAATTTAGCTATATTTTTGTTGTTAGCATATTTAACTATACTATTAACGTCTGTTTTTTTGAATTTTCTTAACTTATAGCTAATTTTTGAATTCATTGAATATTTTCCTTTTTTACCTTTAATTGTTTTAGTTTGTATCAGAATTTTTCATATACTTTTAATTGTTTTAGTTTGTATCAGAATTTATAAAAGATACTTTTAGTTGTTTTAGTTTGTATCAGAATTTATAAAAGATACTTTTAATTGTTTTAGGTTTGTATCAGAATTTTTCATATACTTTTAATTGTTTTAGTTTGTATCAGAATTTTTCATATACTTTTAATTGTTTTAGTTTCTACCAGAATTTTTCATATATATTTGGAAGAAGGGTTTTTAAACTCTCTTCATCATTTTTGTTCCAATCAGCATTGATATCTTCATCAAAGGATATTTCAGCTACAATATCTTGTACTTCTTTTGAATCTAATTTAAAGTCTTTTTTTTCTTCAAAATAAATATCTATAGCATTATTTGTTTTTATTTTTTTAATAAATGCTTCTTGTGATAGTTCTAATATTTCTTCATTTTCATAATAGTCATCTTCATAAGGCATATCTAAATCAACTATAGAATCAGGATTTTGAAGTACATTAAGATAAGGTTCTTTTCCTCTTGAAATCAACCATCCTATAAATTTTTCAAAACATTCTTTTTCACAACCATCAGCCATAATATGGGCAGCTGCATGTATTTTTTTTCTATTAGCTTCTTCTGCATAAATTTCATAGATTTTTTGGAATTTTAATATCTCTTCTTGAGGATATTCAGATAATTTATTTATTAATATTTCCATTTGCTTGTCAGTTTCCCAATTTGCTTCTTGGTAGGATTTTTGAATTAATTCCCAAAATTCATTTTTGTTCATCATGGTTTTCCTCCTATTATGATAATTAATATAATTTTAATAAATGATATAACTAGTCATAAAATATAACTAGTCATAAATTTATGAATATTAATTATATTCAGCTAATTTTAATACAATGATTGAAATATTCTTGTTATTATTTTATTTTTTAAAATATTTAATATTTTTTATAAAAATATTTAATAATTTTATATTATATTTTCTAAAATTGTTTTTATATATTTTTTATTAAATTTTTTATATATTTTTTATTAAATTTTTTATATATTTTTTATTAAATTTTTTTATAGAAATATTAGAAAAAATAATAGGATATTATATAATAAAATTGATAATAAATAAAAATTATATAGTAAAATTAATGATAATATAAAAAATAAGTTTTTATATAAAAATATAAAGAATAAAAGTAAAATAATAGCTAAATAGCTTTATTTTAAAAATAATTATAATTTATTGAATAATTGATTTATTTTTTACCAACAAGAATATAACTAAGAGGGAATTTGTCTAAAAATTTTATTGAATCATTATTAGCCATTTCTAAATTATATTCCTCAAATTCTCCTATTTTTATATTATTTTTTAATAAAACAGTTATAATATCAGATATTTTATGCATAAACCAATAACATTCCTTTGATTTATATTTAACTCCACCAACATAATCTAAACCATCTTCATAGTTATAAGGACCTTTATTAAAGTATGGTGTCATATCATCAAAGTTTTGTTTTTCAGTATCGAATCCATTTTCAAAAAAATATGCAAATGGATGCATCTCAAAAATTAATAATTTTCCATTTTTTTTTAAGAGTCTCTCTACAACAGAAAAATAATCATTTAAATCAGGAAACCATTGAAGTGATCCTTCAGAAATATAAATAAAATCAAAGTAATTATTATATTTATTATCAATTTCTAAAATATCGCATCTTTCAAATTTTACATTTAATTTTGATATTTCTTTAAGTTCTTCTGCTTCTTTTATTGCAATATCAGAAATATCAAATCCTACTCCTTCTTTTGCACCTAATTGCATAAGTGATAATAATTCTCTTCCATTGTTACAAGGTAGCTGTGAAATAGTTTTATTATTTAGGTCAATATTTTTTATTTTCTTGATTAATACTTCATCACAATCTCGATTCAATGTTGTAAAATTAGGGTTTTCAAAACCAAGTTGTAGAGAATTGTTTCTTGCTTTTTGATGATATTTTAAAGCTTGATTCCAGGCAACTCTGTTGTTTTCAATCCAGTCAACTTTGTTGTTTTCAGAAATGGTTTTTTTGTGCATAGTATCAAATTCAATAGCTAGCTTCTTAATCAAGATATTTTATAATAATTAATTTTGTTTCAATGCTTCTTCTAATGTTTTGAATTTACAGTTTATATCTTTTGGTTGAAGAGCCACTGATAAAATTACAATATTTTTGTTTTGATAAGGTTTATAATATTCTTTTTCTAAAATTTGATTTTCTCCCTCATTTAACATTGAATCTAAGGACTTTGTTTCACTAAACTTAAACTCTATTATTAAAACAAAGTCTTTTGTTTTAAGTAAAGCATCTAACCTACCTTTAAGAGTCATAACTTCAGTTTCAATATCAAAACCCAAAAGTTGCATCCAAGAAATTAAAAGAACTTTATAATAAGCTTCAATATTATCTTTAAGGTATCCATAATTAATATTTGATATTTTTCCAAGTAAAATCTCAAAGTATTTTTGAAGACCTTCACCATCTTGAGTATAAATACACTCTATCATATCATTAGTCAATGGTTCAATACTTTCAGGAACATTATTTGTGTATGTAGCTAAAATATAGCTAAACAGTGATTCTTCTACTTCTTTATTAGGAATTCCTGTGGTAAACCGTGATGCTCTAATATCTTTACTTTCTTCTTTTTTTATTGTAAGATATCCAGTTTGTAATAATACTGTAGCAAAGCTAATATTATCTAATTCAAAATTTGGAAATGAACCTACAAACTCTGATTTTTTATTAGCTAAAATATTTAAATCAACATCAGTAGTTTTTAAAATATCAATCAATAGTGTAGGAGTTCCTGAATCAGCCCAATAGTTAGCTAATTTTCCAGTACTAAAAAAATTGAGTATTGAAAAAGGATTATATAAAAAATTTTTCCCATCCCAAGAATAACCATTATAGCAAGTTTTAAGAGAATTTAACAAGTAATCTTCACTTATCTTTTCAGACTCAGAAACTTTTAATATATGATCCTTAAAATAAAACTGTAAATCTTCTTGTGAGTAACCACAAATTTCAGAGTATTTTGGATGAATAGTAATATCCTCTAACTGATTCAATTCAGAAAAAATACTTGTTTTAGCAAATTTACTAATTCCAGCAATGAAAAGAAATCTTAAATCATTATCAAGACCTTTTAAAGCTTGATAGAAACTTTTTAACACATCACGATTCTTTTTAGCTAATTCAATATCATCAAAATGATTGTTAATGGCTTTATCATACTCATCAATTAAAACCACTACTCTTTTTCCTGTTGTTTTATGAATTTGTTCAATTAATTCTGAAAATTTAGATGTTAAAGTTTTACTAATAAGTTCAATAGAAAAATCCTTAGCTCTCATATTTATAAAATCATCTAAGGCACTTTTCAAAATTTCAGGACTCTCATGTCCAAGTTTTGTGAAATCTAATCTAAGAACTGGATAACTATCCCATTTTCCTTTATCATGTATATAAAGACCTTTAAATAATTCTTTATTTCCTTTAAAAAACTCTTCTAAAGTACTAAGAAGTAATGATTTTCCAAACCTTCTAGGTCGTGATAAAAAATATGCTTTTCCAGTTGTAGCTAGTTTATGTATATATTTGGTTTTATCTACATAAACATAGCCTTTTTCACGCATTTCACTAAATGTCTGCATTCCAATTGGCAGTTTTTTCATATTAACTCAACCTTATTAATCATTAATAAGTATGTTGTTGTTTGTTTATAAAAATTTCTATATAATCTTAATTTTTCACAATATCTTTATTTTTCTTATTTAATCTTTGTAGTGTTATATTTTTATTATTTAATAGTTTATAAGTTAATATTTTTATTATTTAATAGTTTATAAGTTAATATTTTTATTATTTAATAGTTTATAAGTTAATATTTTT
>WRCI01000016.1 GCA_009784145.1 Methanobrevibacter sp. | reverse complement strand
TGATATTTTAGATATTTAGATAATTGATATTTTAGATATTTAGATAATTGATATTTTAGATATTTAGATAATTGATATTTTAGATATTTAGATAATTGATATTTTAGATATTTAGATAATTAATAATTTAAACAATTGATACTTATTTATCGAGTGTTTTTATGGTTTCTCACATTGGTACTCAAACTATTGAAACTGATAGATTGATTCTTAGAAAATTCAAATATGAAGATAATCAGGATATGTTAGATTATTGGATTAGTGATTCTAATATTCAATTTCTATATTATGAGCCTATATATGCCAGTTATGATGAAGTTAAAAAGCTTTTAGATAATTATATTTCATCCTATGAAAATATGGATTATTATAGGTGGGCTATTATAGAGGAGGATTCTAATTTTTGTATAGGGCAAATAGCTTTTTTCTTAATGGATACTGATAATCATTTTGGGGAAATTGAATTTTGTATTGGTACTAAATTTCAAAAAAGAGGATATGGAACAGAAGCTACTAAAGCAATAATAGATTTTGGTTTCAATCAAATTGATTTACACAAAATTCAGATATGTCATGATGAAAATAATTTAGCTTCTAAATCACTTATTGAAAAATGTAATCTAAGATATGAAGGAACATTAAGAGATTATTTTTTTGTTAATGGAAAATATTTAGATAGGTTATATTATTCTATATTAAAAGAAGAATATATATTATAAATTTATATAAATATATTATAATAGATTTTATAGATATATTATAAATTATATAAAAATACTATAAATTTTATAAATATACTACAATTTATATAAAAATATTATAAATTTATATAATAAAATAGTTTTTTTAAGAAATTATTCATTATTTAATTGATTTCAATGATTTTAAAAGTAAAAAAAGTATCATCTATTGGAGGGATTGTTAAGGCACCTCCTTCTAAAAGTTATACTCATAGGGCTATAATAATAGCTTCTTTAGCTGAAGGAGTTTCTAACTTGTATGATCCTCTTTCTTCTGAAGATACTCTTGCTTCTCTTAATGCTTGTAAGTATTTTGGAGCTGAAGTTGATACTTCTAATTTTAATCCTTTAGCCAATAATCCTAATTTAAATAATTTTTGGAAAATAAAAGGGGTTGATGGTTCAAAGGATCTTGAAAACTCTTCTAAAGAACCTATTGATTTAAAAAACTCTGGAACTACTCTTAGAATTATGACTTCAGTTGCTGGTTTATCAAAAAATAGAACTATTTTTACTGGAGACGATTCTCTTAAAACACGTCCTATGGGTTTACTTCTTGAAGCTTTAAAACCTCTTGGAGGAAATGCTAAGTCTTTAGCTAAAAATGGAAAACCTCCAATAGCTATTGAACCAGGTTTTATTGGTGGGGAAACATTTATTGATGGAAGTGTTAGTTCTCAATTTATTTCTTCTATTTTAATAGCTGGAGCTATATCTAAAAAAGGTATAAATCTTCAAGTTAAAGGAGATTTCATTTCAAAACCATATGTAGCTATGACCTTAGATGTTATGGAAAAGTTTGGAATTGAAATAGAATCTGATTTGTTTACTAAACATGAGAATTGTGATTTAGAGGATAAAAAATGTTCTTCAACCACATTTTCAATTAAGCCACAAAAATATAAAGCTACTGATTATACTATTGAAGGAGATTATTCTTCTGCTTCTTATCTTCTTGGAACACTAGCTGTTTTAGGTGGAAAAATAGTTGTTAAAAATTTATTTGAGGCTTCTAAACAAGGAGATAAACTAATTCTTGAAATTTTAGAAAAAATGGGTGCAAAAATAGAACTTAAATCAGATTCGGTTACACTAAGTTCAGATGGAAAGTTATATGGAATTGATGTTGATTTACATAATGCTCCAGATCTTTTACCTACTGTATCTGCCTTAGGAGCTTTAGCTAATGGTAAAACTACAATTACTGGAGTTAAACATGCTAGATATAAAGAAACTGATAGAATAGCTAAATGTGCTGAGGAATTAGCTAAATTAGGCTGTGAAGTTACTGAAAAAGAAGATGGAATGGAAATTATTGGTGGAATTAATCTAGAAAAATCAGATTCTAATAGAGTCACCTCACATGATGATCATAGGTTAGCTATGGCATTTACTTTAATTGCTTTAAAACATGATATACTTATTGAAAATGGTGCTGTTTTCAATGTATCTTTTCCTAATTTTATTGAAGCTATGGCTGAAATAGGTGTTGAATTAGACTTGTTTGAAGAGTCTTCTATTTGAATTAGTATATTATTTTTATTTTTATTCTTAAATTATATCATTTATTATATCAAATTAATTATATCATTTATTATATCAAATTAATTATATCATTTATTATATCAAATTAATTATATCATTTATTATATCAAATTAATCATATCATTAAAGTATATTATTATTAATATCATTATATTTTTTATTAGTTCTAAAAGTAATAGTAATTTATTTATAAATTAAAATTAAAAATAAATATTATTTAATGGAGTCTTTTTTATGAAAAGTTTACCAACTGGAATGCAGGATTTTAAAGAAATAATTGAAAACAATTATATATATATGTTGATAAAACAGAATTTATTCATAACATAGCTAGTTCTGCAAAATATTACTTTTTATCTCGTCCTCGCAGATTCGGAAAGACTTTACTTGTAAATACAATTGAAGAATTGTTTAAAGGAAACAAAAACTTATTTAAAGGTCTTTATATTTATGATAAATGGAATTGGGATGAGAATTACCCTATAATTAAACTAGATTTTGGGGAAATCAGTCATGATTCTTCTGAAAACTTAAAATTATCTCTTATAAAATTTTTAAAAGACACGGCTATTAATGAAAACATAGAATTAGAAGATATAGATTTATTGCCTGATAAATTTTCTGAATTAATTAAAAAATTACATGATAAAACAGGTAAAAAAGTTGTAATTTTAGTCGATGAATATGATAAACCAATTATTAAGCATTTAGACAATATAAGCTTAGCTAACCAAAATCGTGATATTTTAAGTAGTTTTTATCAAGTTTTAAAAGGTAGTGATAGATATTTAAGGTTTGTTTTCTTAACTGGTGTGTCTAAGTTTTCTAAAACATCTATTTTTTCTGAACTGAATAATTTAGATGATTTAACTATTGATGCAAGTTTTTCAAATATTTGTGGATATACTCAAGAAGAACTTGAAAACTGTTTTCAACATTATATTGAAGAATTTAGTCAAGATAATAATATTTCAAAGGAATCTTTACTTGAAATTATAAAAACATGGTATGATGGATATTCATGGGATGGTTCAACTTCATTATACAACCCATATTCTATTTTATTGTTATTTAAAAAGAAAGAATTTAATAATTATTGGTTTGATTCAGGATCTCCAACATTCCTTGTAGATATTATTATGAGTAACCCACATAATATTCACACTTTTTTAAAGCCTGAAACTAAGATTGTGGGTAGTTTTCCAAGTTTTGATTTTGAAAAAATTAATCTTAATACAATCTTATTACAAAGTGGTTATTTGACAATCAAAGACAAAAAAGCAGTTATAGGTAAATTATCAGAATATTTGTTAGATATTCCAAATAAAGAAGTTCATGATTCATTTTATAGCTATTTACTTAGCTATTTCTCTAATGGAAGTGCTGAATCAATACAACCTATGACTGAAGATATGTTAAATTACATAATATCTGGTGATGAAAGTAATCTTACTAAATCATTTGAAATATTACTAAATAACATTCCAAGTGTTTTACATGCAAAAATTGAAGATATTAATGAAGCTTATTATCATCTATTGTTCAGTTCATGGCTTCAGATACTTGGTTTTGATGTGAGTAATGAAGATAGAAATTTAGGTGGAGATGCTGATAGTATTTTGCAAATAGATGATGTTGTAGTTATTGTAGAATATAAATACAGTACAAAACTATCATTGGATATTATGCTAAAAGATGGAATCAATCAAATTAAAAAGAAAGGTTATTATAAATCTTATCAAAATAAAAACTTAATCTTTGTTTCAATTGCTACAAAACCTAGAGAAGTAGCTTGTAAAATTGAAAAACAATAATAAATATTAATTTTGGTGATTAATATTAGTAAATCTAGCTCTAAAAAGACTAAAAATCAGAAAATGTATCTAAAAATAGAAAAAATAATGAAAGAGCTAAATAATCTATATAATCTTCGTGTTTTTGAAGATAGGGATCCTTACAGAGTACTTGTTAGAACAATTTTATCTCAAAGAACAAAGGATGCAAATACTGATAAAGCTACTACTCAGCTATTTAATAAATATAAAGATATTCATGAAGTAGCAGATGCTCCTATTGAAGATATTGAAAAATTAGTTAAAAGTGCTGGATTTTTTAGAGTTAAAGCTAATAGAATTAAAGAAGTATCCTATCTTCTTTTAGATCATTATGAAGGAGTTGTACCTGATAATATGAAAGAACTTCTTGAATTACCTGGTGTTGGAAGAAAAACAGCTAACTGTGTTTTAGTTTTTGCTTTTCAAAAACCAGCTATTCCAGTAGATACACATGTTCATAGAATTCCAAATAGATGGGGAATTGTAAATACAAAAACTCCTGAAAAAACAGAAGAAGAATTGATGAAAATAGTTCCAAAACATCTTTGGATAGATATTAATGATTTAATTGTTCAATTTGGTCAAACTATATGTAGACCAATTCATCCTAAATGTGAAGAATGCCCACTTACTGATTTATGTGCTTATTATCATGAAAATATTGAAATTAGCTAATTAAGCTATTTATATATAGTATTAATTGTTTATTAAGTATTATTTGATTATATTATTTAGTTATATTCTTTTTTTTATATTATTTTTTTATATTATTTTTAAATTAAATCTTGATTTATTTTTATATATAATATGAAATTATAGTATAAAATGTAATTTTTTATAAAAGTATTTATAATTTTTTATTATATAATATCATTTTATTTTATATTTTAAATTGTATACTTTAGTTATTTATTTATATAATTATATATTTATATTTTTTTATAATATTTAATAACTATTAGCTATTTATTTTAAAAAATATTCTTTTTAAGTTAAAATTAAAAATATTAAATTAAAATTAAAAATATTAAATTAAAATTAAAAATGTTAACTTTTGTCAAAATTTTGTTTTTAATTATATTAATCAATCCTAACTTTTCAAAATAAATTTTTTAATAATTGTCTGTAAATGATTTGTTTTTTGTATATTTACAATAATAAAATTTTATTTTTTTATTAACCTATGGTATAATTAGTATTATAACAAATATTCGTTTTTCTTAGGAGTATATATAACACAGGGCACATATAAAAGAAATACCATATTTTACATGTCAAGATTTTCATTTTGACTGATTTTTTTTATAATAAACTATAAAAGGAGGTGAGAAGATTTTAACAAAAACAAATAATTCTTCAATAAAAACAAATAATTCTTCAATAAAAACAAATAATTCTTTAACTAAAACGACTAATTATTTAATAGCTATAACTATATTGTTAACATTGTTATTGGTTACAGTTTCATCAGTTAATGGAGCTGAATATGTAGTATATGATGATACTGAGAGTATTAATGATGCTACAACTTGGATTAATACACAAGGTTCAGGAAGTCATAATATCATAATTAATCCTGGAACATACAATAAATCAACTGATAGAAACAATATTATCACAGCTAATGATACGAACTTAACAATAATAGGAAACAACACCAATGGTGAAGTAATTATTAATGCTCAAAGTTCTGGGAGAATATTCTCAATTACTGGAAATACTAATCTAACTTTCATAAATATAACATTTATAAATGGTTTTACTGGAGGGTCTAATCATGGTGGAGCTATATACAAAACTGGAAATGAATCACTAAATATTATAGACTGTAGATTCTATAACAACAATGCAAGTAATGGTGGTGCAGTGTATTTTGCAGGTTGTGGTGATTTTAATGTATATGGATCTGTCTTTGAAAGCAATACAGCATATAATGCTTTTGGAGGCGGTGGTGCAATTTGTCTTTATTACACTACTACTGACGATATGAATACTGGACTTGCTTATTATAAGGTGTTTAATTCAAATTTCACCAATAATACTTGTGTTTTCAATGGTGGTGGGATTTGGTTTCAGTCTCCAGCTTATCAAAAATTTATTGAAATAGATTTTTCTAGATTTATCAACAACTCTGCTAGATATGGTGGAGCATTATCTTTAAATGGAGGAAATTTTACTGATTCTTCATCCATAATTGTTTCAAATGAAAAATATAATGGTATTAAAGTTATTAATTCCTTATTTGAAAATAATACTGCATCAAATGGAGCAAGTGGTGAAGGTGGTGCTATTGAAGCTAATGATAATACTGGAATATACATATTCAACTGTACATTCACTAATAATTTTGCATATCGTTTAGGTGGTGCAATCTCTAACTATTATGGAAGTGATTTTGCAACTATAGTCAAATGTACATTTATTAATAACATCGCGCAACAGGGTGGTGGAATTTCTAATTATTGGAATGATTATGTAAGTATAATTAACTGTAATTTCATTGATAATACTGCAACTGTATGGGGTGCTGGAATCTCTAATATTTGGTGTTATTTCACAAATATAATCAATTGTTCTTTTATTAATAACAAATGTTTCAATGGAACTTTTTATGACAATTCACAAGGACAAAGTAACAACATAATCAATTCTTCTTTCATAGCTAATGACAATGCTATAATATTAAATGGATTAGAGGATTCTATAATTGGATCTAATATTATCAATAACACTCAAGGAATATTTATATCATCATCAGCAATTAACACAATAATCAATTATAATAGAATTTTCAATAACACAGAATATGATTTGAATAATACAGGTACTGATACTGATGCAGATTATAATTGGTGGGGTAATAATACTCCTTCAAATTATGAAGGTTGTGTCCTTAACAATTATTTCATCATGAATGTTACCAATATCACATCTTTGGACTCTACAGGAGATGTTACATTCCGATATACCTTTGAATTAAATAATGGTGATACTGCTGATAATTATTTATTACCATATTTTGTGACTGAGGTTTATATTAATGTTATAATAGGAGTTATAGATACTTTTGATGCTAGATTTGATGGAATATTTGATATTACTTTAACTACTAATGGAATGGTTTTGTATACTTTTGTAGCTGATAATGAAGTTCAAACACTTGAAGGTACAATATTTAAATCTTCAAATGATTCAGAATCTGTTGATTCAGTTACATATGATAATGATAATGATTCAGTTAATCAAGATGATGATTCAGTTAATCAAGATGATGATTCAGTTAGCCATGACGATGATTCAGTTTATCATGATTCTAAGCGAGATACTTCAACATATTTAAGATATGTGAATAATACAAATGATATTCTAGTTGCAAATGCATCTTTGAAAAAAACAGGAATACCTATAAACTTAATATTAATAATACTATTAAGTGTTTTAGGAGTTCTAATTACTAAAAAAAAGTAAGAAGTAAGAATTAAGAAGTAAAAAGTAAGAAGTAAAAATTCAAAATTTAAAATTTAAAATTAAACGCCATTTGGAGGAAATTCATTTTTCCTTCAAAACATATTTTTTTTATTAATTAACACTCTTTTTTATTAATTAAGATTTTTTTATTAATTAATATTCTTTTTATTAATCAATTTAATATTCTTTTTATAAATTAAGATTTTTTTATTAATTAATATTCTTTTTATAAATTAAGATTTTTTTATTAATTAATATTCTTTTTATTAATTAACACTTTTATATTAACTAATTAACTATTTTGGCGAAAGTGTAGCTATTTCGTTTACAAAACTACCTAAGACTTCTTTTGATAAACCTTCCACAAATTTAATAGAACCAGCTACTTCATGACCTCCCCCATCAATACCTGCTTCTGGTATTTTATCTTGAAGTTTCCATATTATCTCATTTAGATTAAATCCAAATGTTTTGTGTATAGTTTCAGTAGCTCTTACAACACCAAAATCAGGACCATAACTAAGAGTGATTACTAATGCATCTTCTCCTAATTCTTTCACATAGTTGTCATGAACAAATCCACAGGTTTTTCCTGGTGCTGGGAAAGTAAACTTATGAGCATACTTTTCAACATCTAATACATTTAAATGAATTCCATTAGGGAGTTTTTCTTCCTTTACATTTGGAAGTGTAGCTTTCATTTGTGTATTTATTCTCTTATGATATTCTTTGAATAATGCATCCAATAATCTTTGATGTTTATCAAGGTTATCCACACCAAGAATTGTATCCATAAGTCCCCTACCATTCATAAATCTAAGGTAATATGCTTCAAAATCAACACATGCAGCAATTTTATCAAGATTTTTTCTTGAAAAACCTTTTTTCTTAGCTAAGTTTATGTATTGTTTTGCTTCATCAGAATCTGCATGGTCTCCAATAGCTGCAACTCCTGGAAGGTGACTAATTAAATCTGTAACTTCTGGATTTATAATATTAGCTATTTCAGTAGCTAATGCTCCAGCTGTAATTTGTGAGTTTCCACCTACAAGATAAGGGTTTACATGAACATCTACAAATTCATCAACTTCTACTTTACCATCTATAACTTCTCCTGGGAAATGATGATCTATTACAACTATTTCAATATCATATATTTTAGCTTTCATAAGAGCTAAAATATCTTCTTCTGTTGACCCATTATCAAGAAGAACAATAAGAGGTAATTTTTGACCATGTCTATGTAAATCTTCAAGTGCATATGAAAGATCTTTTATAACATCTTCAAGTTCATAAAAAGGAGCTTTACTTGGAGATCTTCTAAAGTAATGCCATTCTGCATCAGTACTAGGACTTATTTCTCTAAGTAGTGGGAGAATAGCTTTTTCCACAGACACACCTGCAGATATTCCATCAGCATCATTATGATGTCGTAATAAAACTGTTCTTCCATCCATAATAGCTCTTCGAATAGTTTTTGCAGCAGCTCTCATTTTTGGTTGAAGTTTATCTAAAATAGGACTATTGATAAGAGTTGCTACTTCTTCAGGTTCTGCCTTCTCATCAAGTGCTTTTTCAATAAGTTCACGAATTGAATTTTCTTTTTCTCCTTCTAATTTTTCAATTATTTCAGATTCAATTTGGATTTTACCACTGTGCTGGTTAACTTCACCTATTACTTCTACAATATCACCAAGTTCAATATGTGGATAAGATCTTACTCCAGCTTCATTAAATGCAGCAGCCCAAGTAATACTTGTTTCATCTGTAATTGTGAATATAGTAGGACCTGAAGTTTGTTGTACTTGTATTACTTCTCCTTCAACTCTAACAACTTTTCCAAGGGATTTATTATCAAGAGAGCCAATTTGGGTTTTAGCTATGTTTTTTTTGATTTTTTCAATTTCTACATCCCCAATAACTCTAGCTGGACTCATATCTACTTCTTTTTTATGAGAATTAATTTTAATTATCTTTACAAATATTTCCTCACCAACATTACTATTTGTATTTTTACTTCTCATAAGCCCCCAAACTTGATTATTTAAACTAATAAACAGCCCATAATTTTCAACTCTTGTAATCTTTCCTTTATAAATAGGACCAATTTCTAAATCATCCATTTCACAAAGAGGGTCAAGTATGAAAACTTTAGTTTTAGATTTTATATCTTTTTTAAGTTTTTCTACTCTTTTTTTCTTTTCATCTTCAAGCTCTTTTTCTTTCTCTTTTTCTAGCTTTTTTTTCTCTTTTAAGATAATTTTACAATCTTCGCAGTAATCTTTTTCTGTTCTGATAATTTTACCACAATTTTTGCAGACATTAATTTCTCCAGTTCCATCACAAGTTTCACATTCTTCATGGACAAGGATAGTTCCTTTACCTTTGCAAACTTCACAAGGAATATCTTGATCCATTTCTAAATCGAATTTAGCTTTTGCATTAGAATTAATTCCTTTAAAATGATTTTTAGATTCAAATTGGTCTTGAAAACCAGTTCCATCACAAGCAGAACAAATTTTATCTTCTTTTACTTTTAGACCAGTTCCTTTACATTGTGGGCATGTTTTTTCCATGTTATACCTCTATGAATGATTGAATAGTATAATTTTATTAAATAAGGATAAAAATGATTAATAAGGTTTATTTTAATTTTTGTAAGTTTATTTTATATGTTTTTAATTTTTGTAAGCTTATTTTATGTATTTTTAATTTTTATAATTTTATAGTATATAATTTTAGATTTTATAATTTTATATTATATATTTTTAATTTTTATAAAAATAATAATATATAAAAATTTATATTTTTATTTTATATATTATAAGAGTAGTTTATAATATAAGAGTAGTTTATATTATAAGAATAGTTTATAATTTTGTTTTAAATTTTATAAGTATAATACGATATTTTATAAGTATAATAATATATTTTATAAAAATAATATGATATTTTATAAAAGGAATAATATATTTTATAAAGATAATATTTAGAACAATAACCTATTTTATAAAAAGAATAATATATAAAATTATTTCATTAAGATGTTTTAAACTTGTCAGGATTATCTAAAACAAGCTGTTCTCTTTGATTTTGAATCACTATTCCTTGGTTCATAACATTATTAGCACTTGAAACATACCTATTTCCATTTGAAGGATTATTATTTTTAAAGTTTTGAATAGCTATCTGAAGTTGAGAAGTAGCATTTTCTTTTAAGCTAATCTCTTCTCTGAGTAAATCCATATATTGGATATAAACTGTATCATTAATATCTTCGTAATGCCTTTTTATATCTAATAGATTATTCTGTGCTTCTGTGAAATAATTAAGAGCAGTTTGGGCTTTTTCATCTGCAATAACATAATTCTTATTATTAGTATAATTTACTGCATCATTAAAATTTGAATTCCCATTCCGAATATTTTCACTTAATTTAGGAATAATATCATTTACATTGTCTATAGGACCTTTTATACAACCACTAATAGCTATTGTGGCTATAATTACAGATATTATAATAATTTTTTTATTCATAACATTTTATTATATGTCTTTTATAAGATATAAATTTAATTAATTTATTATATAGGTATAGATTTTATTAATTTATTTATAAAATATGAAATTAATTCAATTAAATAGTAAAATTTATCTATAATTTAATATAATAAATAGTGTTTATAGGGTGATGATAGTTTAATTATATTACTATCAAAAAAAGAGATTACTAGTAAAAAAGGAATTACTAACAAAAAAGACATTACTAGTAAAAAAGGGATTACTATCAAAAAGAGGATGGAAAAATGACTAATAATAATCAAAGGAAATTAATAATCTTGAGTTTATTAATCTTCTCATTATTTATGATATTAAGTTCAGTGAATGCTGTAGACATAACAATAAATTCAACAGAAAATTTCAGATTACTTATAGAAGGAGCAAAGGAAAATTCTATTATAGAATTAAACTCAAGTCTAGGAGAGTTTAGTTTAAATGAAGAAAATGTGAATGTAACTATAGATAAAACTGTTACAATACAAAGTTCTAACTCCTTACAAAAGGTAACAATAAACTTAAATCAACTTGGTAGGGCATTTACTATAACAGGTGAAGGATATTTAACACTTATAAATGTTATTATAATAAATGGAACATCAATTATGGGGGGTGCAATATATAATGAAGGAGGTATTGCTAATTTAACTGCTTGTACTTTTATAAATAACAATGCGAATAATGGTGGTGTAATTTATAATGCTGGTGGTACTTTAATTGTTAATGATTGTAATTTTATAGAAAATGAAGCTAATAGTGGTGGTGTAATTTATAATGATTGGGGTAATGTTGATTTAATTAATTGTACATTTACAGAAAACATAGCTACTGTTGAGGGTGGTGTGATTTCTAATATGGGAGGCTTTTTTACTTTAATGGATTCTAATTTCACAAAAAATATAGCTAATGGGAATGGAGGAGTAATATATAATGAAGGAGTAGTTAGTGGGGGCTTTGATGGTATGACTTTTAGAGGGAGTATTACTTTAACTAACTGCAATCTTATAGAAAATGAAGCTAATAATGGAGGTGTAGTTTATAATGGTGGTGGTGCTTCTTTAACTGCATATATTTGTAATTTCATTAGAAATACTGCAAATTTTGGAGGTACAGTTTATAATATGGGTGGTGCTTCTTTAATTATTAATGCCTCTGATTTTACAGAAAATGAAGCTAGTTATGGTGGTGCAGTTTATAATATGGGTGGTGTTTCTAATTTAACTGCTTGTAATTTTATAAAAAATATTGCTGATAGTGGCGCTGCTTTTTATATAGGGTGGGGTAATTGTAACATTAGCTATTCTCGATTTATAGATAATATTGGTGATTATCAAATTTATAATGAAGAAGGTTCTGTATTTGTTGATTATAATTGGTGGGGATCTAATAATCCACAAGATAAATATAATTCTAATATAACTCTAGATAATTATTTTATAATGAGTATTAGTATCAATACAAGTAATTTAACTCTATCTATTGGTGAAAATTTAGTTGTGGATTATATATTTGTTTTAAATGGTACTGATGATAATAATGATGCTGCAAGTAAATTCAATCCTTTTACAGTAGATATTGTGGTTAATGATAAGCTATATCAAAATATTGATAGTCGCAAATCAGCACAGTATAATATATTGTTAGCAGCTATTGATAATATAATCACAGTTCAATTAAATAATGAAACCTCTACAGTTAAATATAAAGCTAGTAATAAGACTAATAATACTAATAATACTAATAATATTAATAATAATAATAATACTATTAGTAAAATAAGTACTTCTTTGCTTATTAATAGTTTTAAACCATTGTATAATAAATTGAATACTATAAAAGTCACAGTTTGTGATAAAAATGGTAAATTATTAGTCAAAAAACAAGTTACTCTTCTTATTAATGGTAAACCTGTTGCTATTAAGAAAACAAATAAAAAAGGAATAGCTACTTTTAAATATAAATTTACAACAAGAAAATCTCATAATATAACATTTAAACTCATTGAAGATGATACTCATTTAGCAAGTAATTCTAAAATTTTATCTTTAATTCCTAAGGACAAAACTTTCACACGTTTAGCCAATTTTTCTGCTAAATCCAAGAAAAAAGCTATTCTTAAAGCAAGTTTAAAAAATCATAATAAAAAAGCAATGACTAAAAAGTATATTAAATTTTATGCAAACAAGAGATATTTAGGTCAAGCTAAAACTAACTCTTATGGTGTAGCTATTTTAATTAAAAAAATCCCAATTAAAGGCAATGTTAATTTCATAGCTAAATATACTGGAGGCAAAATTTACCATAGCTCTAGCTATACTCGAAAAATAAAAGTTAAATAAGGTATCTATCACTAGGGGAATATAAACTTATATAAACAAAGGATTTAATCATATATTTAGTAATCATATATTTAGTAATCATTAACTTTATTAATTAAAATTAACTATATAATATTAAATTAAATGTATAAAATATTGTAAAAATAATCAAATTTTGAATATAAATATTCTATTGAAAATATTCTATTGATTAGTTTTTTTAAATAAAATAGTTGAAATATTAAAATAGTTGAAATATTAAAATATTCTGAATAGAAGGTGAAATTATGTCAAAAACTCTTGAAAATTTAACAAAGGCATTTATTGGTGAAAGTCAAGCTAGAAATAGATATACTATTTATTCTAAACAAGCAAAAAAAGAAGGATATGAACAAATATCTGAATTATTTATAGTAACTGCTGAAAATGAAAGAGAACATGCAAAATGGTTATTTAGGCTTATTAATCAAATCAAAGAAAATGATGATGAGATTGTTGTAGAAGCTGAAGCACCTACAATTTTAGGTGATACTGTAGCTAATTTAAAAGCATCTATAGCTGGAGAAAACTTTGAACATACTCAAATGTATCCAGAGTTTACTAAAATAGCTAGAGAAGAAGGGTATGGAGACGTAGCTACTAGATTACAAGCTATTGGTGAGGCTGAAGTACATCATGAAGAAAGATTTAAAATCTTACTTAAAAACATTGAAGATGGAACAGTTTTAAAGAAAGATAAAGAAGTAACTTGGATTTGTCGTAAATGTGGACGTACTCAAGTTGGTAAAGAACCTCCTGCAAAATGTCCAGCATGTGATCATCCACCAAAATACTTTGAAGTATGCTGTGATGAATATTAATTATTATAATATTTGATTAATAATTTATTTATTAGTTATATGAGGGATTTAAATGACAAAGTTAAATGAAGTATATAGATGTAATACTTGTGGAAACATGGTAGAAGTTGTCAAAGAAAGTGTTGGTCAATTAGTTTGCTGTGGACAAGAAATGGAACTTTTAGAAGAAAGAAAACTTGATGTTGGACCTGAAAAACACATTCCTGTTATTGAAAAAGATGGAGATAAAGTCATTGTAAAAGTAGGTGAAGTACCTCATCCAATGGAAGAAGAACACCACATATGTTTTGTGGAATTATTCGTTGGGGACAAAGTTTATCGTAAATCTTTAGAAGCTGGTGATGAACCTATAGCAGTATTTGAAGTTTGTTCTGATGTTGATGAATTAAAAGCTCGTGAATACTGTAGTGTACATGGTTTATGGCCTTCTTAATTGTTAATACTTTTTTTAATTTTATTTTTTTAATTTTATTTTTTTATTTTTTTAATTTTATTTTTAATTTTTTTAATTTCACATTTTTTTATATATTTTATCTATTTTTTGTTTTACTATATTTTAGTGTATTTTACTATATTTTACTATATTTTAGTGTATTTTAGTGTATTTTACTATATTTTAGTGTATTTTAGTATATTTTAGTGTATTTTAGTGTATTTTAGTGTATTTTAGTATACTTTTTCTAAATATTATAGTATATTTTTTAATTTTTTTATCTTATTTTATAAATTTTTATAAATTTTAAATATTATTTTTTTAATTTTAAAGTATAATAGACTATATAAGCATAATAAAGTTTATTAATTAAATAAATTTAATATAATGAATGTAACATATACTAATTTTTATAATATAATTTTAGTAATAATTAAAATAATAAATAAGATTATAATTTTATTGATGGTGCTTTTAATGAGTTTAATCATAGCTTATGTAGGAAAAAAAGGATGTGTAATGGCTGCAGATAAACGAAGAATAGCTTATTTTGGAAATAAGGAAGATCGTGAACAATTAGAAGAAGAATTGTATTCTGGCTCAATAACAAATGATGATGAGCTTAAAAAAAGAGCAAGTGATCTTGATATAACTTTAAAAATTTCTGATGATGCTAATAAAATTAGGTTTATTGAAGATGTTGTTGTTGGAGAGGTTGCTTCAAAAGGTACTCAAGAAGTTAAAAGAAAACGTGTTTATGGAACAACAAATGGTTATCAAATTATTGAAATGTTAGGTTCTAATGTTACAGATACTCAAAAAGGATCTAAGGCTATTGTTATTTTTGGAAATAGAATATCTAAGTCATTAGCTAATGATTTAATTAGTCAAAGATGGAAGTCTGATGTAAGTCTAAAGTATATGGGAGATATATTTGAAGATATTTTAAAAACTATATCTGAAAAAACTCCTTCATTAGGTAAAAATTGGGATGTTTTAATAAAAAATGGTAATTTTAAGGAAGAAGAAGCTCAACTCTATTTAGATGAGACAATAGAAAGAGATGTCAAACTTTTAGGAAAATTTAGAGAAAAATTAGCTAGTGATTTATTAAAACAATCTGAAACAATACAACTTGCTTCTAAAATCATTGATGAAGGAGATATTGGTAAAGTAGCAATAGTAGATGGGTCTATGTTACAAGTAACTCTTAATTCAAATGTTCAAGCATATAATACAAATTGGAAACAACTTGCTAAACCTGGTGAAAATGTTTTATTAATTATAGATGAAGATGAAAGGGCTGAAATTGGAGATGAAGTTATTATTGAAAATGAAACATTATGTCTTAAAAAAAGTAAAGCTAGGTTAAAATGTGATATAATTTTATGTAATATCTAGTTTATAGTATTCAATATAATTTTTATTCTCTTTTTTTTTATTCAATATTTTTCATTATTTTTTATAATTTATTCAATATTTTTTTATAATTTATTCAATATTTTTCA
>WRCI01000015.1 GCA_009784145.1 Methanobrevibacter sp. | reverse complement strand
CCGTTTTCAATTTAAAAAAATAATTCATCAGTACCCTAAAAAAAGGAGCATGAAAATATAACCCATACGAAAAAATAAGAATGTACAAACTGTTACAAATTATAAAAAATCTAGCACCCTATATCTATATTTAATCATTTGTATTAAATATAAATAGAAATTATATTTTTAATAAAGAAATGAAAATGAAAAATAAAAGAATAGAATTTTAATAAAGAAATGAAAAATAAAAGAATAAAATTTTAATAAAGAAAAATAAAAGAACAAAATTAAAGGTTCTTAAAAAATTTTAAATATTTATTTTCTCCTATGGATTATTGCAATAATACTTAGTAAAACTAAGATTGCATTTATTGGCACAGCTGTTTTTTTCATGGATGCTTTTATATCTGAATTGCCACTTGTATCATTGTTATTTGTATTGTTATTATTTGTATTATTGTTGTTTGTGTTATTGTTATTTGTATTGTTATTATTTGGATTGTCGTGGTCAGTATCTAGTATTAAAGTGTAAGAACTATTGGAAGGATTGTAGTAAGTATCACCTTCAAAATAAGAATTAATCAAATAAGTTCCTTCTTTAAAAGGATTTATTTGAGTATAATTGAAGGCAGCTATTCCATTTGCATTAGTTAATGATTCTCCAACATAGACACCATTTATATAGAATTTAACTATTGTATTAGCTATTGGATTTCCAGATCCATCCACTAATTTACTAGTTAAAGAGATAGTTTTATTACCATTGCTGAATTGAGCATTAAGGTCAATACTAGTATTTTGAGGAGCAACATTAATAGTCACATTTGTATTGTTATTACCTAGGTTAAATTCCTCTAAATTAAGAGCAATAATATTATTGATATTTCCTGTTTGATTTACAAGAACAGTTATAGTTATTGTTGCAGTAGATCCATTAGCTAAATCACCAATATACCAAGTGCCATTAGCTGAATTGTAAGTTCCATCACCTGTGGATCCTTGATAAATAAGACCTCCTGGTAATGTTTCATTAACCCAAACATTAGTAGCAGTATCATCTCCTACATTAGTTACAGTAATAGTATAACTAATCATCTGCCCAATTATCACATTAGTAACATTAGCAGTCTTAACAATAGTAAGATTTCTATATACAATTTCTTGATACAATATCAAATCCTCAAGATCACCAATTGCCTCAAGACTAAATCCACTAGCTAAAGTGAAATCAATAATTTTAGAATAATATCCTCGTGCATCAACAATTTCAGAACTAGTTCCAGTTCCATTCCAAGTTAAATTAACAACAAAGTAAGGTAAAACACCATAACCTACAACACTAGTAGTGTTTGTTGTATTATCAAAAAGTACAAGATCATAGGATAAATTAACACTACTAATTGCTTGAGTGGTAGTATCATTTACTGTAGTATTAATATTATTATTTGCAGATAACTGCATAACAAACCAATTAGCTAAACTAAGACCATAAACTAATGGAGTGTTATCACCCCACCAATTATAATTAACATCTGGAGTGCCAGTCATAGATGTGATGTTTAGATAAAAATCATAATTAGAATTGTTAACAAAACGATTGTATTCAACAAAGACTCTACCAGTATCTGGGTAGCTATATATGCCTCCACCTTCACTTGCAGTATTATTTATATAATTGGAACCTGTAGAGTTAAGAGTATGACGAACAAAAATAGCCCCTCCCTGAAGGGTAGCACTATTATTGTAAAAGTTCGAATATGTTATAATAGTAGCAGTTGCAGTATTAGAGTAAATTGCACCACCACTTCCAGTTGCAGTATTATTAATAAATGTTGTTTCTTCAACTGTTAAATTACTATTTGTATTGTAAATTGCACCACCATTTATAGCAGTATTGTTCTCGAAAATATCGTTGGACACAATTAAAATAGTACCATTATTTTTATTAATAGCTCCTCCATTATTATTTGCAGTATTATTTGTGAAATTTGAGTAAGATACCCAAAAATAACCACCAGTAAGCATTAATGCTCCTCCACCACCAGTACTTGGATCAGTAGCACTATTGTTTATAAATAAACAAAACTCAAAATTATTTGATATAGTACTATTATCTGGGTTTTGAGCCCAAACAGCCCCACCTCTTGCTGCTGTATTATTAATGAATGAAACATAATTGAGAGTAAGTATCCCTGTAGAATAAATAGCTCCTCCATAACCACCACCAGCATTACCATTCATAATTGTAAGACGCCACAAAGTTAAATTATAGCCAGTAGCATTGAAAACTCTTCCTAATGAACCAGCATTGATAATAGTGCCATTTTGTGAATGACCAAGTATTTCAATATTATTGGTTATGTTAATGTTGGTATTATTAGGGCCAGTGTATACACCATCTGCTAACTCCAGAATGAAAGTACCATCAGCAACAGCCGATATAACTCCTTGAGCTATTCCACCATCTGTAGTATTATTAATACTTGCAGCATCTACTACATTTGCTGAACTTAATGAAAATAAAGCAATACCTAAAATAATTGTACTTAAAAATATAATACTTTTCAATTTTTTAATTTTTTCACCTCCTTCATATTCTATTCACAATTAATTATTATTTTATTATATTATATAATAATTATTTTATTATATTATAATATTATTATTATTAATTATAATAATATATTTTATTATTAATTATATTATTATTTATTAATTAATAATCAATATATATTTAATATTAATATATTGATATAAAATAATATTATCATATATCGATATAAATATTGTTATATATCATATAAATTATTATCATATATTATATAAATAGATATACATTGTAGTAATATTATATCAGCAAGTATATTCATTTATAAAATCATCATAAAGGAAAAATTGACTCCACAAATAATAAAACTGAAAATTACATAGGAAATATAATGTCAAAAGCATATAAAAAGAATTACAGAACCAAAATAGGATTTATAAATCAAATCTGCTATAGAACAAAGAATTGGATAAAAAATGCAAAATAAGAACTAAAAAATTAACAGTCTTGCCCCATATAATGGCAAAGATTTATATATCAGTAGAACTAAATATCTATGTACTTTTAATTTACATTAGGAGTGTTTGTATCTTGTATAACAGTTAGTAGCTATAATTTATAGTATATATGAATATTATTCATAATAATACATTGGGGTTATTCATAAAGAATATATATGTATTGTTCATAATGATACTATTTAGGTTATTCATAAAGAATATATGTGTATTATTCATAATGATTCTATTTGGGTTATTCATAAAGAATCGATACTACTGTTAATGGAATATAATTTATTATATTTTAGAGAAGTTTTTTTATATTGATGATTTTGGTCAAAAGTAATTTTTCAAGAAAAAGATTTTCTTTATTTCCTAAACAAAGGATTTTAAGATTAATTTGATAAAGGATTTAGACTTAATCTATAACTCATGGGACGAGTTAAAAATATTCGAGGGGGAACTGAAAAGTGGTAACAAAAACCAAAAAATTTGGGAATATAGGACTTTATATAACTTTATTAATTAGTGGTTTATTGATTTTTTGTAGTTTGCAAGGAGCTTTTGCAATTGATGTAAATCCAAATGATTCTGGAGGAATTCAAGGAGCTATTGATTCTGCAAGCTCGGGTGGAACTGTTAATTTAACGGTTGGAACTTACAATAAAACTAATTTAGATACTAATATAACTATAAATAAAAATTTAACAATTCAGGGAGACGGATCACCAGATAAGGTGGTTATTGATGGACAGAAACTATCTCAAATATTTACTATAGATGATGGATTGAATGTTACATTTATAAACATTACTTTTGCTAATGGTTTTTCTACTACTAATGGTGGAGCTATTTTTAATGGGTTTAAGGATACTAGTTTGACTTTTATTAATTGTATTTTCCTTAATAATTCTGCTACAGCTAGTGGTGGAGCAATATACAATCTTGGAGATAATCTTTATATAGAAAATTGTGATTTTGATAATAATAATGCTGCCATTGGAGGTGGTGTTTTTACTAGTGGTGATGATTCTGTTATTGAGGATTCTAATTTCACTAAAAATAGTCAAGCCATTGCCTTGGGAACTGATAATTTTACTTTGATTAATAATGATATTAATGGTAATGATATTGCTGTTGAATTTGTTTTAAATAATTTTGAATTATACACTGTTTCTGGTATCACATCAACTAACACAATAAGGAATAATAAATTTGCTATGGGTATTAGTGGTAGTTACTCTAACTATGCTATTTTGGATAATTTTGGTTCATTAAATAATGGTGGAATTATTTTCACTAATAATTCTAATTTCAATTCTATTTTTTATTCTAACCTTAGTAACTATACTGGAAGAAATGATTCTTGGGTTATTTACTTTAGTGAACTTTCTTCAAATAATCGTCTTGCTAATTCTACTATTTTTAATAATACTATGGGTATTGGTGTTAATGGATTAGCTAATAATATTACTGGTTGTACTATTATTAATAACACTAATGAATTAGGCAATAATGGTATTGTTGTACTTTCTAAAAGTGTTAATGCAACTATAATGTGTAATGTGATTTTTAATAACACTTTTATTAATGGCTTTGATTTAAATGATATGGGAGATAATACCAATGCTAATTATAATTGGTGGGGATCTAATATTCCTAAAGTTAATGCTAGTTTCCGTTATTGGTGGGTAGTTAATTTAGCTATTTATAATGGTGAAGATATTTACTTTTCCACTATAAATACTAGTAATTCTTATTATTTTGCTCCATCTGTTGTTTTAGCTTATGAGTTATTACTTTTTGATAATCTTACTAAAGATAAAAATGTTTCTGCTTTTAATTGTTTGCCGTATTTTGCTGTTAAATTAACTTTCTCTGGTAGTGATGGTGTTTTTACAGAGACTATTGATGGTAGAGAAAAATACAATAGAACTACTCGTTTTAATAGGACGGGTGGTTATTCTTTAAATGTTTCTGCTGATAATGAAAATTTTGAATTGTATGGTTCAGATATTGCTGTGAATTTTACTATAAACAAAACTGTTAATGTTACAGAAATTGTTGAAAAAGGAGATTATATTCAATATACGGTTACTGTAACTAACAATGGTCCTGAAGATGCTAGTTTTGTTTGGGTTAATGAAACTTTACCTTTAGGTTTTCTTTATGATGTCCACTCTGCTAATGGAACTACTACATATAATCCAATTACTGGTGTTTGGTATATTGGTAACTTAGCTAATGGTGATTCAGTTACTTTGATTATAAATGGAACTGTTACTCGTGGAGGAAATATTACTAATAAAGTAACTATTTATTCTGATGAATTAAATATAGGTGAAGATTCTGCAGAAGTGAGTGTGGAAGTAGAAGCTTTAGTAAATGTTACTGTTAATAAGACTGTTAGTACTACAGAAACTACAAATGGTGTTGAAATTCAATATGTTATTACTGTAACTAACGATGGTCCAGATGATGCTACTCAAGTATTTGTTACGGAAATACTTGATTCTCGCTTGGTTTATTATAATAGTGTAGCTTCAAAAGGGAATTATGATCCACTTACTGGTGTTTGGTATATTGGTGATTTAGCTAATGGCAAAACTGAAGTTTTAGTTTTAATATTAACTATAAATGGTACTGGTAACATAACTAACACAGTTACTGTAAGTACCAATGAAGAAAATACTGGAAATAACGTTTCTAATGTTACTGTTAAAGTTGTACCAGCTGTGGATATTGTTTTAATAAAGATTGTAAGTGAAACTGAGGCATTTAGAGATGATGAATTAACTTATACAATTGTTGTTACTAATGTTGGTCCAAATAATGCAACTGAAGTTAAAGTTACAGATGTTCTTGATCCAAGGCTTATTTTATTAGATATTAATAATGTTAATAATAAAGGAAACTTTGATAGTGAAAATGGTATTTGGGATATTGGTAATTTAGCTGTTTGGGAAACTGTTACTTTAGTTATTACTGTTAAAATTAATGGTACTGGCTTGATTTATAACAATGTTACTGTTGTTACCAATGAAACTAATATTGGTGATACTAATCGTAGTGTAGTTACTAATGTTTTAGGGCTTGTTAATATTTCTATTAATAAAACTGTAAATATTACTGATGGTTCTTATGTTGGATATGGAGATTATATTAATTATACAATCACAGTAACTAATTATGGTCCTGATGCAGCTACAAATGTTATTGTAAATGATACTCTTGATTATCGTCTTGTTTATTATAATAGCTCAGCTAATAAAGGACTTTATAATAATACTACTGGAATTTGGGATATAGGATCCCTAGATGTTGGTGAAACAGTCACTTTAAATATTACAGTTTGGATTAATGGTACTGGAGTAATTTATAACCATGCTAATGTAACTTATAATGAACGTAATATTGGCGAAGATGATGATAATACAACTGTTGAAATAGAAGTTTTACCTACTGTTAACATTACTATTATTAAAAGTGTAAATGTTACAGAGGTTCTTAATGGAGATACATTTACTTATACTATTTATGTTAAAAACAATGGTCCTGATACTGCAAATGAAATTATTATTTATGAAAACTTAGATTATAGACTTGAGTTAATTAGCAGTACCTCTAGTTCTGGTACTAGTTATAACTCTACAACTGGTGAATGGAATATTGGTAGTTTAGCTCTTGGTGAAGATGCTAATCTGACTTTAGTAGTTCGTGTTACTGCTGATGGTAATTTTAGCATTATTAATAATACTGTAACTTTGGATGTCAATGAAACTAATATTGGTGATGATGAAGATACTGTAACTCTTGAAGTAGTAAAAGCTGTTAATCTTGAGATTAATAAAACAGCAAATGTTATTAGTGTTATTAGTGGTCAAGAGATTACTTATACTATTACTGTGACTAATAATGGTCCAGATAATGCTACTAATGTAGTTGTTACTGATATACTTCATAGTAGTTTTACTAATGTTCGTGCTAGTCCTAGTTCTGGTACTACTTATAACTCTACAACTGGTGAATGGATAATTGGTAATTTAAATATTGGTGAAACTGCTACTTTAGTTATTACTGTTAACACAACTACTAAAGGTACTATTAATAACATTGCTAATGTCACTAGTGATGAAAATAATACTGGTAATAATGAATCTAACTGGACAGTTAACATTACTCCTTTTGTAGACTTAAGTGTGACTAAGAGTACTAGTGCTACTAGTGTGTCTACTGGTGATACTTTTACTTACACTATTACTGTGACTAATGATGGTTTGGATGAAGCTACTAATGTTTATGTTACAGATTCTCTTGATTCAAGACTTAGTTATCTTAGTCAGAGTTCAGATCTTGGTTCTTATAATCAGTCCACAGGTAGATGGAATATAGGAAATTTAGCTGCAGGTACAAGTGTAACTTTAAATATTACAGTTAGAGTTAATAGTGCAGGTAATGGTATTATTTGGAATACTGCATATGCTAATTCTACTGAAGATGATGGTGGTTCTGCTACTGTTGATGTTGAAGTTGATCCTGTTGTTAGTCTTTCTGTGACTAAGTCTGTTGACAAGGTTAATGTTACTAATGGTGATAGTTTACTGTATATTATTACTGTGACTAACAATGGTCCAGATACTGCTACCAATGTTGTTGTTAGGGATGGTCTTGATTCAAGGCTTGATTTTGATTATTTCATGATTTGGTATTATAATTATTATAGTTATAGCTATGAGAGTGATAATACTATTGTTTGGACTATTCCCTCATTAGCTAATGGTAGTTCTGCAACTTTATATATTTGGGTTAATGTTAATGCTAGTGGTAATTTTAATAATATTTCTAATGTAGCTAATGCTTCTTCTAATGAAAATGAGACTAATGTAGAATCTAATGAAGTTAATACTACTGTGATTCCTGATGTTCGTCTTAATATAATTAAAAATGTCAATACTACTAATGCATTTAATGGAGATTATCTTACTTATACTATTACTGTGACTAATAATGGTCGGGATGAAGCTAATAATGTTCTTGTTACTGATATTCTCGATTCAAGACTTAATTTTATAAGTAGTGATCCTAATACTGATGTTAGTTATGATTCTACTAATCGTAATCTAACTTGGAATATTGGAACTCTTTCAGGTAATGGTGTTTATGCTACTTTAGAGATTGTTGTTCGTGTTAATGGTACAGGTACTATTTCTAATACTGCTACAGTATCTTCTGATGAAACCGATGATGAATTTAATACTACTGAAACTTATGTTTTAGGTGTTGTTAATCTTACTATAAATAAAACTGTTGATAATGAGAATGCAAAGAGTGGAGATTATATTACTTATACTATTACTGTGACTAATAATGGTCCAGATAATGCTACTAATGTAGTTGTTTGGGATAATCTTGATCCTCGTCTCATATTTAGGGATGTATCATATGTATCTCATGGTTCTTATTTCCTTGATGGTTCTTGGAGGATACCTTCTTTAAATAGTGGTGTTACTGCTACATTAAATCTTACTTTTGAAATTGGTGCTGGAGGTGCAGGCACTATTTATAATAATGCTACTGTCACCTGTAATGAAAATAATACTGGTACTAATGAATCTGAAACTGTAGTTGTTCAAGTATCTGCTGATGTTAATCTTACTATAGTTAAAAATGTCAATACTACTAATGCATTTAATGGAGATTATCTTACTTATACTATTAATGTGACTAATCATGGTCTGGATGAAGCTACTAATGTTCATGTTAGAGATATTCTAGATCCAAGACTTAATTTTGAAGATATTTATCGTATTACTGTTGGTACTACTTGGGATTATGATTCTGTTGATGGTTTAATAACTTGGGATATTGGAACTCTTTCAGCGGGTGCTTCTGCTATTTTAGAGTTCTATGTTTCTATTAATGCTAGTGGTAATTTTGATACTATTTATAATAATGCTACAGTATCTTCTGATGAAACTGATGAAGAATCTGATACTACTGAAACCGAAGTTGAAGCTTTTGTTAACCTTACTATAACTAAAACTGTTGATGTTGAAGGTTTATCTAATTATAATGATACTTTGATTTATACTATTACTGTGACTAATGATGGTTTGGATGAAGCTACTAATGTTGTTGTTAGGGATGTTCTCGATTCAAGGCTTATTTATAATGATAACTATATAAATGGAATTACTGATTATAAAGCAAGTTATATTCCTGATACTCGCACTATAATTTGGAATATTGATACTTTAGCTCCAGGCAGTACTGTTAATTTAACTATTAATGTTACAGTTAATGGATCTGGAAATATATCTAATATTGCTAATGGGACTTTTGATGAAACAGGCAATGTAAATGGGTCTGAAGTTATTGTTGAAGTTTTACCAGTAGTTGATCTTGAAATAATTAAAGCTGTTAATGTGACTGATGGAGATGTTGTATTAAATGGAGAATATGTAAATTATACTATTACTGTAACTAATCATGGTCCAGATACTGCTACTAATGTAATTGTTAAAGATGTTCTTGATTCTCGCCTTGAGTATTCTGAGTATAGTGCTGATGTTACAGTAACTTATAATGAAAGTAATGGAGAATGGAATTTAGGAAATATTAATAGTGGTGATACTGTAACTTTGAATATAATAGCTAAAATTATTGGTATTGGTATTATTTCTAATAATGCAACTGTTAGTTCAAATGAAACAGATGAAGATATAATTTCTAATGAAGTTGAATTTGAAGTTGCTCCTGCAGTTAATATTACTATTATCAAAACAGTAAATGCAACTCAAGCTCGTAATGGTGATTCTTTAACCTATATTATTAATGTAACTAATAATGGTCCAGATAATGCTACTAATGTTATTGTTACTGATGTTCTTGATTTAAGGCTTTCTTATGAAAATTGTAATTCTGATACTGGTAATTGTGTGTATAATCCTGAAGATCGTACTATAACTTGGACTATTGATGAATTAAAAGTTGGCGATACTGTAACTTTAGAAATTAATGTCACAATCATGGGTAATGGGAATATTACTAATAATGCTACTGTTACTACTGAAGAAAATAATACTGGAGATGAAAACGATACTGCCAGTACTTTAGTTTGCGACATTTCAATAAATAAGACAGTTAGTAATGCAAACCCAAATAAGGGAGACGAAATTACATATACAATTACAGTGACCAATAATGGAGATAATACTGTAACAAATATAAAAGTTATTGATAAGTTACCAGACGGACTGACTTATGTTAGTTCTGAAACTAGTAATGACTTGGATTATAATCCTGAAAATGGTGAATGGATTATTGATTCTTTAGATCCTGGTGAAAGTGAAACTTTAAATATAACTGTAAATGTTACTGGCACTGGCACTATTACAAATACTGCAAAATTAGTACTTGAAAGCGATGGTGAGGATGATGATGAAGACCCTGAGGATTCTGTTGATATTGAAGTTATATTTCTTGTTAGTCTTGAAATAACTAAAAAGGTCAATGTTGCTGAAGGTGATTATGCAAATGTTGGAGATACAATTACTTATACTATTAATGTAACTAGTACTGGTGAGGATCCAGCTACTGGTGTTGTTGTTATTGATATTCTTGATTCTCGACTTCAATTTGTTAGTACTAATAATGATGATAATGCCTCTCATAGTGAGGAACCATTTGGAGGTACTGTTACATGGAATATTGGTACCTTAAATTCTGGAGAAAGTGTCGAGTTAGAAATCAGTGTTATTATTCTAAGTGCAGGTAATGGCACTATTGTTAATGTTGCAACTGCTTCTGCTAGTGAATTAGAAGAAGATGAAAATTCTACTGAAGTTATAGTTGAAGTTGTTCCTCTCGTTGATCTTTCTATTATTAAGAGTGTTGATAAAAGTGAGGCTACAACTGGGGATGTATTAGTATATACTATCACTGTGACTAATCATGGTCCAGACACTGCTACTAATGTTGTTGTTACTGATAGATATGATAATCGCCTTAGTATAACTTACGAAGGTGATTATACTTATGTACTTAATGATGATTATAGTATTACATGGACAATTGGTGAGTTAAGTGTTGATGGTATGATAGAAATTATTTATCATGCTACAATCAATAGCTATGGTGATGGTTCTAACATTATTAACTACGTAAATGTATCTTGTGATGAAAATGAAACAGATTATACTAATAATGAAGATGACGAAACTGTAATCTTAAATCCATATATTGATATTTCTTTAACTAAGTCTGCTGATATGGATTATGCTTATTCAGGTGATACTATTACTTACACTATTACTGTTACAAATAATGGTGATGTGGAAGTTACTAATGTTGTAGTTACAGATATATTTGATTCTCGTCTTAGAGATATATCATATTCTGGTACATATGGCTATGATATTAGTGGAAATATTATTACATGGGATCTTCTTACTTTAGCTATTGGTCAAGAGGTCACTATTACTTATTCTACTACAATCGATAGCTATGGTGATGGTTCTAATATTATTAACTATGCAAATGTATCTTGTGAGGAAGATGAAGGTAATTATACTAATAATAATGATACTGTTGAAGTTACTCTTCTTCCACATTTTGAACTTTCAATAGTTAAGGCTGTTAATGCTAGTACTGCTGTTACAGGTGATGTCTTAAAATATACTATAACTGTTACTAACAATGGTGATATAGGAGCAACTAATGTTTATGTATATGATTTACTTGATATTCGTCTTAATTATCAAGATTTTAGCATTATTGCTGGTTGGGCTGAATATCGGGGCATTACATATTTAGGTCATACTTGGTATTTAGATTCTATTGCATCTGGTGGTGAAGTAGTCTTCGAAATTTATGTTAATATTAGTTCTGTTGGAGATTGTTCTATTATTTATAATAATGTTACTGTAAATTCTACTGATGGTGGAAATGAGTCTAATACTGTTAATACTACTGTTACTGGTTCTGTTAACCTTACTATTCTTAAGGAGGTTAATATTAATGAAGCAATTAGGGGAGATAGATTAGAGTATAATATTACTATTACTAATAATGGTGATGATATAGCTACTAATATTGTTGTTACTGATATTCTTGATTCAAGACTTAATTTCAGCGGAGCTTCTGGTGGTACATATAATCCGACTACTCGTACTTTAACTTGGAATATTAATCAATTAGCAGTAGGTAATAGTGCAACTTTATATATTAATGTAACCATTAATGATAGAGGTGATGGCAATATTCCTAATACTGCAAATATAACTTCTGTTGATCAGAATAATTCTGGCAATAATAATTCCACTGTTATTGTTACAGTTCTTCCTACTGTTAATCTTTCTATAGATAAGCGGATTGATGATAACATTGCAATTAATGGTGTAACTAATGGTGATTCTTTCTACTATTACATATATGTTACTAATTATGGTCCAGATATTGCTAATAATATTGTTGTTAAAGAAAATCTTGATTATAGGCTTGAATTATTAGGTGCTGAGTATTCATCTGGAACAACTTATAATAACATAACTGATGAATGGAGTATTCCTATTTTGTATAGTGGTAGTTGGAATGCTGTTCGTTTGACATTGCATGTTCAAGTTCTTAGTGTTGGTGATGGAACTATTGTTAATACTGTGAATATAACTGATGTTGATGAAACTAATAATGGTACTAATAATTCCACTGTTAATGTTACTGTTCTTCCAAATATTGATCTTGAAATAACTAAGACTGTTAATCTTCCTGAAGTATCTTCTGGTGATTATATTACTTATACTATAACTGTTCGTAATATTGGTCTAGATAATGCTACTAATGTAGTCGTTAGAGATGTTCTTGATTCAAGACTTAATTTTACAAGCAGTAGTCCTAGTGATGGTGTTAATTATAATTCTACTGATTGTAGTGTTACATGGAATATTAGTACTTTAAATGTTGATGCTACTGTTGAGTTAAATATTACTGTTCAAGTTCTTAGTGCAGGAGATGGTGTTATTTGGAATACTGCTTATCTTAGTGCTGATGACTTTGATGGTGATGAATCAAGTGATGTTGTTAATGTTAATCCTGTTGTTAACCTTTTAATTACTAAGACTGTTGACCTTGATACTGCATTTAATGGTGAACAGTTAACTTATGTTGTCACAATTCGAAATCTTGGTCCAGATAATGCTACTGGTGTTGTTGTTAGTGATGTTCTTGATTATAGGTTAACTCATCTTAATAGCCATGCTACTGGAGGTAATTTTAATTATCTTAATGGAACTTGGTTTATTGGAGATATGGCTGTTGGTGATACTGTTAATTTAACTATCAATGTAACTATTCATGGTGTTGGTGATGGGCTTATTAATAATACTGCAAATGTAACTAGTAATCAAGGAAATAATGGTACTAATAATACTACTGTCAATACTACTGTTTTACCTCTTGTTAATATTACTTTAACTAAGGAAGTTGTTCCAGCTAATGTAGCTAATGGTGATGTATTCTTCTATATTATCACTGTGACTAATAATGGTCCAGATACTGCTACTGGTGTTAAACTTAGTGAACGTCTTGATAATAGACTTGTTTTATTAGATAATCAAACTACTAAAGGAACCTATGAAAACGATCTTTGGGATATTGGGGAAATTGCTAGTGGTGAAAGTTATAGTATGATATTATTTGTATTGGTTATAGATGCAAGTGGTGAGCCTATTGTTAACTTTGTGAATATTAGTACTAATGAGAATAATACTGGTGATAAAAATGCTAGTGTTGAAGTTGATGTTACTCCATCAGTAGATATTGTTCTAATTAAGGTGGTTAATGCTACTGAAGTTCTTAATGGTACTGAGTTGACTTATCACATTATTGTAATTAACCGTGGTCTTGATACAGCTACTGGTGTTATTGTCACAGAAGTTTTAGATAATAGATTAACATTAATATCTTCTGATCCAAGTAAAGGAACTTATGAAAACGATATTTGGAATATAGGTAACTTAACTCCTAATGGTTATGCAGTTTTAACTATTATTGTTAGTGTTAATGGTACAGGAACTATAGTTAATACTGTAAATGTTACTACTGATCAAGGAGATACTGCTAATGCTACTGTTGAAACTAATATTACAGGTCCTGTTGACCTTTCAATAGTTAAATCTGTAAATGCTAGTTCTGTTGTTAATGGAGGTTTATTGACTTATACAATTACTGTAACTAATAATGGAAATTATGATGCTACTGGTGTTACTGTCAATGAAGTTCTTGATACTAGACTTATTTTATTAAATAATATTCCAAGTCAAGGAACTTATGATGGAAATACATGGAATATTGGCAATATTAGTGTTGGAAACACTGTAACATTAACTTTGTTTGTTAGGGTTAATGGTAGTGGTTTAATATTCAATAATGTAACAGTAACTGTTGATCAAGAGAATTTAGGTAATAATGAGTCTAATGTTTCAACTAATGCTTCTGTTAATGTTCGATTGAGCATTAATAAAGTTGTTAATGCTACTGGCAAGGTTTTTGTTGGAGATATATTAAGATACACTATTACTGTATCTAATAGTGGTTTAGATACTTCAAGAGCAATTGTTGTTAGAGAACTTCTACCTTCTGGTTTAGTTTATGTTGGAAGTTCTTCTACTAAAGGAGACTTTAATCATACTACTGGATTATGGACTATTGGTAATTTAGATGGCGGTGAAACTGTTGTTCTTTATGTTGATGTTCGTGTAGATGCTATTGGAGATATTACTAATAGAGTGACTATTACAAGTGAAGGAAGATTAATTGAAGTTAATGAGGATTCTTCTCCTTATGTTTTGATTCACATATATGAAAATACTTCTAATAATGGTGCTACAAATAATAATACTAATAATAAAGCTAATGTTACTAATACACAACCAGATGATGACAATAAAAATAATAATAATGGAAATAGTGCAAGTACTAATGGTAGTTCTAATGATACTGACAAAAACAAAAATAACAGTGGTGTGAATAGTGCTGCTAGTATGAAAGGAACAGCTTTACCAGTTTCAATAGCTATAATAGTACTAATACTTTCAATATTAGTTTTAAACATTCGAAGGAAGGAATAAAAAGAGTAAAGAAAAATAAATTCACAATTGGAAAATTTAAAAGAAGATTTATTTATTTTTTCAATTAAAATCTTCTTATTTTATTTATTAAATCTTTTTTTTATATTATGGTTGGGATATTATTTATTATCTCAACTGAATTATATTTTAAATATATTATGAAATGTAATTTTTAATAATTTTACTTATAATTTCTTATTATATAATATTATTTTTTGTTTTATATTTTTTTATAAATTTTATAATTATATATTTTATAGTATCTATTTCATAATTTTATAATATTTTTTTATAATAAATTTTATAATATAATTTTATAATTATATATTTTATAGTATCTATTTCATAATTTTATAATAATTTTATAGAGTATATATTTACTAATTTTATAATAATTTTATATTATAATAATTTATATATGAAAATAAAAATTATTTTTATAGTGTTATAACTATTTATAATTTATATAGATTATATCAATCATTTGTTCCTTATTATTAAAAACAATACTATAAAATAAGTTGAATTTTGCAAATTATTTCAATTTATATGGAATCTTTTAGAAAGTTTTAAGTATGAGTATACAACATAACTATCAATGTCACAAACAAAAAAACGGGGGTGAAAATATAAATAAAAATGTGATATTTTTATTATTAATCTTATTATCATTAATTGCTTCAATGTCAATGGTTGTTGCTGCTGAATCAAATTTTAATTTAGAAAATGATACTAATCTTGATTCTGCAATAGATATTTCTGTTGATTCTGATATTGATTCTAATATTAATTCTAATATTATTTCTGATTTAAATTCTAGTTCAACTTCTAACGACAATCCTAAAAGTGCTAATTCAACAGTTGCAAATGGTCAAAATTCAAGTACAACACCACCAAACACTATAGTTTCGGGAAAGATATTGAATTGTGATAATGATGATCCATTCAAGGGAGCTACAATATATATCAAAACTTTAAATGGAGAGATACTAGCAACAACGGTTTCTGATGGAAATGGAAATTATCTTGCTAGCTTTTATAGTTTAGATACTCAATTTTATGTATTAGCTACCTATCCTGGCCATGTATATCCTAGTGAGACTATTAATGTTATTCAATATGAAGGCATGAATTATGGTGTAGCTAACATGCGTTTTGGAAATTTGAGTCTAGCTATACTTTCTAGTCCTACTTTAGTTTATGGTAGTAATCTTACTGCAGGACCTAATTCGACTGTTGTTGAAATAGCTATTACTAACAATGCTGCTACAACAGCTACTAATGTTTGGGCTAATTTTACTTCTTCAGGACTAGGAGCTAATTTTATACTTGCTCCTGGACAAAGTTCAAGTCAATTTCTTGGAAATATAACTCCTGGACAAACTGTATATGCGTTCTTCCTAGTTACCCTTATTAATCCTGGAACTTTCACTCTTAATTACACAGTATCTGTAAGTGGAGATAATACTGGCTCTCCAATAGATACAATAAATGGAAGTATTACTTCTGCATCAGGTATTTCTCAAAACAGAAATGCAATTAATTCTATTACAGTAAGTAATACTAATCCTAATGTAGGAGATTTCATAACTATTACTGTAGTAAGTTCTACTGCTAATAGTAATTTTGCTTGGGTTAATT